>JAEXPS010000069.1 GCA_023438885.1 Actinomycetes bacterium | reverse complement strand
GGCCCCCGCCCCGCTGTTGTTCGTCCTCTCGGGGCTGACGCAGTACGTGGGCGCCGCGGTCGCGGTGAAGCTGTTCGGCGAGATCTCGCCCACCGCCCTCGCGTGGTTGCGCATCGCGATCTCGGCCGTGGTGCTCCTGGCGTGGGCGCGCCCCTGGCGGGCGCCGCTGCGTGGGCAGCGGCTCGCGTGGGCGGCGGCCTTCGGCCTGGTGCTGGCGGCGATGAACGTCGTGTTCTACGTGGCGATCGCCCACCTGCCGCTCGGCAACGCCGTCGCGATCGAGTTCCTGGGTCCGGTGGCCGTGGCCGCGCTCACCGGGCGCGGCTGGCGCGAGCGGCTGGCGATCGCCGTGGCGCTCGTCGGAGTGGTGATGCTGGCCGGCGTCAGCCTCGAGGCGGGCGACTCCGCCCGGGTGGGGCTGGTGGCGGTCCTCGCCTCGGCCGCGCTGTGGGCGGGCTACATCCTGCTGGGCCGCCGCGTCGCCGCGCAGAACGCGGGGCTGTCCGGGCTCGCGGTGGGGATGGCCGTCGGCGCCGCGGCGTTCGCACCGTTCTTCGCGGGCTCCGCGACGCCCGTGCTCCACGACTGGCAGCTGGCGCTCGCCGTCGTGGCGGTGGCCGTGTGCTCCTCGGTGGTGCCGTACGGCATCGAGCAGGTGGTGCTGCGGCGTGTCTCGGCGGCGACGTTCGCCGTGCTCCTCGCGCTGCTGCCGGCAACCGCCGCGGTGGTCGGTGCCGTGGTGCTGCGCCAGGTCCCGAGCCTGCGGGAGGTGGCGGGCATGCTCGCGGTCTGCGCGGCGATCGCGCTCACGGGGCGCAGCGGCCCGGCCCGGGCTCCGGCGCCCCCGGCCTAGCGGGAAGGCTTCCCTGAGTGCGGGCTGGACGTGCGACGATCAGCCCTCCGGTTCCGACCTCGTCAGGGGGACTCCATGGCGCTGCCGCGCCGTCTCGTCGTGCTCGCCAGCGCCTCGGCGCTCGTCGTCGGTCTGGCCGGGTGTGCCAGCAAGGGCTCCACCGAGGCGGTGGAGCTGACCGTCGAGAACTTCGCGCAGACCATCGCCGCCGCCCAGTCGCAGATCGACCCGGTGAGCTGCACGTTCGAGCTGAGCGTCACGGCCCTGGGGACCACGATGAGCTCCACGGGTGCCATGCGGGCCACCGAGGACGGTGTGGCCGAGATGTCCATGACGATGGACCTTCCGGATGTCGGCTCCGTCGACATGCTCATGGTCGACGGCGCCGTCTACATGAACATGGGTGAGCTCACCGGTGGCAAGTGGTTCGTCATCGACATCGACGACCCGTCCCTGGGGCTGGACCAGATGCCCGAGGTCGACCCGGTGGGGGACGCCCAGGATCTTCAGCCGGCCCTGATCTCGGTGACGAAGGTCGGCAAGCCCGAGGTGGTCGACGGCGTCGAGGTGCAGGAGTACGAGGTCGTCGTCGAGCCGGCGAAGGTCGGCGGTGACATGAAGAAGCAGATGGACGAGAGCTGGGCGCAGCTCGAGGAGCAGGGGATCGAGCTGCCGACGGAGCTGACCTACCACTACTTCCTCGGTGCCGACGGTCTCATGCGGCGCGTCAGCGTCGAGATGCTCGACGGCCTGTCGACCGAGATGACCTTCGCCGACTGGGGCCAGCCGGTGGACATCGAGGCGCCACCCGCGTCCGAGACGATCGCGCTGCCCTGACCCGAGCCACGCGCGTGGCGACCTAGAGGTACTGGCCGGGGGTCCTGCGGTCGTCGGCCTCGGCGTCCTGAGCCTGCTGGGGCAGCACGAACGTGCCCGGCGCCACCTGCCGCGAGCCGGGCGGCAGCGCGCGGCGCATCTGCGACAGCTGGGCCTGGGCGGCCATCTGCTGGGCCACCAGCGCGGTCTGGATGCCGTGGAACAGGCCCTCCAGCCAGCCGACGAGCTGCGCCTGCGCGATGCGCAGCTCGGCATCGGACGGCGAGTCGTCCGTGAACGGCAGCGTGATCCGCTCCAGCTCGTCGACGAGCTCGGGAGACAGGCCCTCCTCCAGCTCGTGCAGCGAGCGGTGATGGATCTCGGCGAGCCGGATGCGAGCGGCGTCGTCGAGCGGCGCGGAGCGCACCTCGTCGAGCAGCTGCTTGATCATGGTGCCGATCCGCATCACCTTGGCGGGCTGCTCGACGAGCGCGGTGACCTCGTCGCGCTCCTCGTCCTGCTGCCCGGCAGCGCTCGCGTCGTCTGCCGCGCCCTTGTCGTCCGCGGTCCCTGCCACCACCGGTTCGTCGCTCACCCTTGGCATTGTGCCTCCCCCACCCGCCGAGCGCGGGGTGTGGCGCGGGTGGTGGGTGCGTGGGTGGGCGGGGTGGGGGTCAGGGGAGGAGGAGCAGCTTGCCGAACACCTGGCCCGAGGCGAGCAGGCGGTGGGCTTCGTCGGCTCGCGCCAGGGGAAGTCGGGCGTGGATCACGGGGCGCACCCGGCCGGCGGCCACCAGGGGCCACACGCGCTCGCGGACGGCCGCCATGATCGCGGCCTTCTGGCCGAGCGGTCGCGAGCGCAACGTGGTGCCGAGCACCGTGAGCCGGCGGGCGAGCAGCAACCCGAGGTCCAGCTCCGCCAGCACGCCCTTCTGGAGCCCGATCACCGCCAGCCGTCCACCGTCGGCGAGCATCGCCAGGTTGTCCGCGAGGGCGGCGGCGCCCACCACGTCCAGCACCACGTCCACGCCCCCGCCCGCCGCCTCGCGGACCAGCCGAACCAGGTCGGGTCCGTGGTGGTCGACGACCACGTCGACCCCCAGCTCGCGCACGCGCTCGCACCGTTCGAGCCCACCGGCGGTCGCCAGCACGCGGGCGCCGAGCGCACGGCCCAGCTGCACGGCCACGGTGCCGATGCCGCCCGAGCCGCCCCGCACCAGCAGCGCCTCGTCGCGTCGCAGCCCGGCCGCGTCCAGGGTCGAGGTCACCGTGGCCAGCGCCTCCGGCAGCGCCGCGGCGTCGATCAACGCGAGCTCGTCGGGCACCCGCAGCGCCAGGGACGCGGGGACGGCCACCAGGGTCGCGTAGCCACCACCCGCGAGCAGCGCCGCCACGCGGTCACCCTCCCGCCATCCGCCGGCCCGGGCCTCGTCGCCGGCCGCGAGCACCGTGCCCGAGACCTCCAACCCCGGCCACGGCGGGGCTCCCGGTGGCGGCGGGTAGCGGCCCGCCACCTGCAGCAGGTCGGCACGGTTGACCCCGGCGGCGGCCACCTGGACCAGCAGGTCCCCGGGACCCGGTTCGGGATCAGGGGCGTCGTGCAGGGCGAGCGAGCCCGGTGTCCCCGCGTGGGTGATCCGCACCGCCTGCATGCTCGCAATCTACGGGGCCGAAGGCGCAGGACGATTCGGGGGAACCAGACAGCCGCCGTATCGGACCGGGTGACGTCCATGGCAATATCGCCGCCGGGACTCATGGTCCGCAGTTCTTGAACCGATGCCTCCGAATGGGGGACTCCCAGGCCGGGTCACCGCGGCACTGAGGAAGGAAACGACATGCTGAGACGTCTTGGCATCCGCGCCAAGGTGCTGGCGGTACTCGCCGTGCCCATGCTCGTCGTCCTCCTTGCCGGCGCCTTCATCTCCTACGAGACGGTGCAGAACCTGCGCAGCGAGCAGACGGCTCGCCAGATCGTCGCGCTGGTGGACAGCTACGTGACGGTCAACGACGCGCTGAACGACGAGCGCGTGGTGTCCCAGTCCGACGGGGCCACTCCGGAGCAGATCGAGGCGGCCAGGGGTGCCACCGACACGGCCTTCGACGCCTTCCAGGAGCTCTGGGACGCCGACTCCACCGGTCTGGCCGGCTTCTCCTCGGGCGTCGCCAACCAGATCGAGGCAGTCGAGCGGGGTCTGAACGAGGACCTGCCGCAGCTGCGCGCCGACGTCGACGCCGGCCAGCTGCGGGTGGTCGGCAGGGGCTACGCCTCGCTCGTGGACAGCCAGCTGACCCTGATCAACAGCCTGGCGCAGGAGCTGCCCAACCGCGAGGTCGCCACCTACCTCGCCGCGTACCTGGCGGTCGCCCGCACCTCCGACAGCCTGGTGCAGGAGCGCGTCGACGGTGAGGACCTGCTCACCGCGGCCGAGCCCTCGGCGGCCGCCGGCCAGGCCTACACCACGCTCGCCAGCCAGACCGAGGTGTACCGCGAGACCGCCCGCACCGCAGTCTCCTCGCTGGCGATCCCCGGCGTGCTGCTGCCCTCCGGTGACCCGAGCGGCGCCTTCACGCGGATGCGGGCGCTGATCGGCTCCGGGTCGGCGGACGCCATGTCGGTCGTCGACCTCGGGCAGTTCAGCGACGACATCACCCAGCAGCGCGCCAGCTTCACCCGCGTCTCGCACGACAGCCTGGCGGCGGCCGACGCCGTCGCCGCGAACGCGATCTCCGCGGCCCAGCAGCGGGCCGCCGCCACCATCGGCATCACGGCGCTGGCCGCCCTGACGTCCCTGCTGCTGGCGCTGATCGTCGCGCGTGCCATCGTCATCCCTCTGCGCCGCCTCACCGCCGCGGCCACGGACCTGCGCGAAGAGCTGCCGATCCTGGTCGAGCAGGTGCAGGTTCCCGGCGAGGGCCCGCAGATGTCGGTGCCCCAGATCCCCGTGACCTCGCGCGACGAGGTCGGCCGCCTGGCCGCCGCGTTCAACTCCGTGAACTCCACGACGATCCAGGTGGCGCAGGAGCAGGCTGCGCTGCGTGGCTCCATCGCCGAGATGTTCGTCAACGTCGCGCGCCGCGACCAGGTGCTCCTCAACCGTCAGATGTCGTTCATCGACTCCCTGGAGCGCACGGAGGAAGACCCGCAGACGCTGGCCAACCTGTTCCGGCTGGACCACCTCGCCACCCGGATGCGTCGGAACGCCGAGTCCCTCCTGGTGCTCGCGGGCATCGACTCGGGCCGTCGCCTGCGCGACTCCCTGCCGCTGTCCGACGTGGTGCGCACCGCCTCGTCCGAGATCGAGCAGTACGACCGCATCCAGCTCGACCTGCAGGCCGACCCGCACATGCTGGGCTTCAACGCCCTGCCGGCCGCCCACCTGCTCGCCGAGCTGCTGGAGAACGCGACGGTCTTCTCCGAGCCGGAGACGCCGGTCTCCGTCTCCACCGGCGTCGCGGGGCCGTTCGTCGAGGTCCGCATCGTCGACCAGGGCCTCGGGATGTCCGAGGCCGAGCTGGCCGCCGCGAACGAGAAGATCGCCTCCACCTCGGCCAGCAACGCCCTGGGCGCCCAGCGCCTCGGCCTCTTCGTCGTCGGCCGCCTGGCCCACCGCCTCGGCACCGAGGTGGTGCTGCGCAAGAACTCGCAGGGCGCCACCGGCACCGAGACGATCGTGCGGTTCCCCGCCGCCCTGTTCCAGTCGACCGAAGCCTCGCCGCTCGGCGTCTACGGCAGTGCGGCGGCCCGTGCCGAGCAGCCGCCCGTCGTCAGCGAGGTCGACCTCGGCTCGCTGACGGACGGGGTCACCGACCGCGGCCTGCCGCGCCGCCGCAGCGACGCCCCCGGCCTGCCCGCGCGGGTGAGCGCGTACCCGTCGGACGACCGCATCGTGCTGCCGGAGGTCACCGCCCCGGCCACGCTGTCCCCGGATCTCGCGTCGCCGGACTGGTCTCCCGTCGTCGTCTCCGACACCGCGTCCGGCCTGCCGGCCCGCACACCGAGCGCCGGTCCGGACACCACCGCCGACGCGGCCCCCGCCCGTCCCGCGGCCGACCCCGCCGCCCGCGCCGGCATGTTCGCCGGGTTCCGGGGCCGTGGCGACCTGCCGACGACGCTCCCGCAGTCCGAGCCGGCTCCCGCCGAGCCTGCCGGGCCCGCGTTCGTCGTCCCGGGCCTCGTGCCCGACGAGGACGAGCCTGAGGATCGCGCGGGCGAAGCCCCGGCGTGGCCGGCGTGGCCCGCCGCGGGCGGCGGCGAGGCCGAGCCGTCGTGGAGCGCGGGCTCGCCCGTCGACGAGATCCCGATCGCCGTCGACGAGATCCCGGTGGCCGTCGCACCGGAGGTTCCGGTGGCCGACGAGCCGCCGGTCGAGGCCGCGAAGGCGGTCGCCGCCGAGCCGGTCGTCGAGCGCTGGTCCCCCCCTGCCGTGGACGTGACCCAGTGGGCCGCTCCCGCCCAGGAGGCCCCGACGTTCGAGCCGGGCGCGGACGCGTTCGCCGGTCTGAACCACTGGAGCTCGTCTGCGCCGGTGGCCGACGAGCCTGCGGCCTACGCGCCCTTCGAGCGGTCGCTCGACGAGGCGCGCGCCTGGGCCACCGGGGCCATTCCTGTGGTGCCCGTCCCCGCCGCGGCGGCAGAACCGCAGCCGATGGTGGTCCCCGGCCTCGAGCCCGACGAGCCGGCGCCGGACGTGCGCGAGCAGAACCCGTGGTCGCAGGACGGCGAGTCGTCGTTCGCGATCCCGCAGCTCGAGCCGGAGCCGTGGGCTCTGGAGGCCGAGCCGGCAGTGGCCGAGCCGGTCGCGCAGCAGCCCGTCGCGCCGCAGCAGCCGCTCGCGCCGCAGCAGCCGGAGCCTTCCCCGGCAGTCGCCGACGGGTGGTCCGAGCCGGCCACGCCCGTCTGGGCACCGGTCGTCAACGGCGCGTCGCCGGCGTTCGCCGAGGCCCCACCGGCCTTCGGCGACGTGGTGCGTGCCGAGCCGGCGCCGGCCAAGCGCCGCGGGTGGTTCGGCCGTCGCAAGCACGACGAGGTCGCCGAGCAACCCCCGGCTCCGCCGGTGGTGCTGCCGGAGCCGGCCGCCCCGGTGCGGCCGTCCGGCTGGGCGCCGGCCGCGGCGACCCCCGAGCCGGTGGCGGAGCCGTTCCCGGTCCGGCGCTCGGCCCTGACGCCGCCGCCTGCCCCGGTGGCCCCGCCCGAGCCGGTCGTCGTCCCCGACGCGGTGCCCGCTCCCGGTGGCGCCTGGGCCGCGCAGTCGTCCTGGAAGCCGCCGGCCGGCGCCACGCCTTTCGAGGCTCCTGCCCGGCCGCCGGCCGCAGGGTGGTCGCCGCCCGAGTGGGCGCCGCATGCCGCGGAGCCGACCGCCCCGGAGGTCGTGGCCCCGGCCCCGATCCCGGAGCCGTCGGTCGCACCCCGGATCGGGACGCTCGATGACGAGGTGGCCGCCATGCTCGCCCTGCGCTCGGACATCCAGGAGCAGGCGCTGTCCGAGCTGAGCCAGCTCTCGTCGTACCGCCCGCACGTGGTGCAGGCGAGCGACCGCCTCACCCGGCGCGTGCCCACCGCGGTGCCGGAGGCGCCGGAGATCGTCGAGTCCGACAACGCCGAGCGCGACCCCGAGGAGCTGCGATCCCGCCTCGCCAGCTTCCAGTCCGGAACGGCCCGCGGACGCCGCGACGCCGGGCACGGCGCGGAGACGACATGACCACCGCTTGTCCACGAGGCCCTGTGGCCATCGCACGACTCACCGCCCACCCGGGCGGCGAGAAGAAGGAGGAAGTGTGACCGCGCTCAGCACCGAGGCCGCCAACTTCGGATGGCTCCTGGACAACTTCGTCCGAACAGTGCCCGGTACCCGCCACACGCTCGTCGTCTCGGCTGACGGCCTGCTGATGGCGATGTCCGAACAGCTCGACCGCACCAGCGGCGACCAGCTGGCGGCCATCGTCTCCGGCATGTCCAGCCTGACCCGGGGGGCGTCCCGCCAGCTGCAGGCGGGGGAGGTGCGCCAGGCGATCGTCGAGATGGACAACCTCTTCCTGTTCCTCATGAGCGTGTCCAACGGCTCGGTGCTCGCCGTCGTGGCGGACTCCTCGTGCGACGTCGGCCTCATCGGGTACGAGATGGCGATGCTCGTCGCGCGCACCGAGGCGACCCTGACGCCACAGCTGATCAGCGAGATGCGCGGTCAGCTCCCGGTCGACGGTGCCACCAGGGCGACCGAAGGCTGATCGGCTATGGCAGATCACGTCGAGTTCGAGGCCAGGACGGTGCGGCCGTACGCCGTCACCGGTGGCCGCGTGCGCACCTCCGGCACGGACCTCCCGCTGGAGGCCCTGGTCGAACTGATGCCCGGCGCGGTGTCCGGCACCGGGCTGCCGCCCGAGCGGCGGGCGATCCTGCACCACGCTGCCGCGGGCTTCATCTCGGTCGCCGAGCTGTCGGCCCTGCTCCACCTGCCCCTCGGTGTCATCCGTGTCCTGGTCTCCGACCTCGCGGACCAGCAGTACATCCGCGTGCACTCGACGCAGCCGCTCGACGTGCACACCGGCCAGTCCCCCGCCCTGTCCCTGAGCGTGTTGGAGAGTGTTCTCAATGGCATCGCAGCCCTCTGACTCCGCGGTGGCCGGGCAGGGTCGCACCGGATCCGTCGCACCCACCGTCGTCAAGATCGTCGTCGCCGGCGGCTTCGCCGTCGGCAAGACGACCTTCATCGGGTCGATCTCGGACATCGAGCCGCTCAACACCGAGGCCGCGATGACCGAGCACTCCGTGGGCGTCGACGACGCGGGCATGGTCTCCGACCGCAAGACGACCACGACGGTCGCCATGGACTTCGGCCGCATCGCGCTGCCGGGGAACCTGTGGCTCTACCTGTTCGGCACCCCCGGCCAGGACCGCTTCCTGTTCATGTGGGACGACCTGGTGCGCGGTGCGATCGGCGCCGTGGTGCTGGTCGACACGGACCGCCTGGACCAGTGCTTCCCGGCCGTCGACTACATGGAGAGCCGCGGCATCCCGTTCGTGGTCGGCGTCAACTGCTTCGACGGCATCGCCAAGCACTCGCTGGACGACGTGCGGCAGGCGCTGGCGATCCCGGACCACGTGCCGGTGCTCTACACCGACGCCCGTTCGCGGGCGGCGACGAAGCAGGCGCTGATCGCGCTGGTCCAGCTGGCGATGGCGCGGCTCCGGGCCGCGTCGGCGCCCGCGCGCTGAGTCGGATCCCGCGGTGAGGGGGCCCCGGGATCCGGGACACAGTCGCCGTGGTCGCCCGCCCCCACGCCCCCACGAGCCACACG
>JAEXPS010000027.1 GCA_023438885.1 Actinomycetes bacterium | reverse complement strand
CCCCTGCCCGGCACTCCGGCACAGCGGAACGAGGTCGACCCGGCGGCCGTGGACCGGCTCTGCGCGTTCTGCGCCGGCCGGTACCGCGAGACGCCGCCGGAGAAGTCGCGGCTGGTCCTGGACCCGGAACCACGGGTGATCGAGCACGTCGCCGCCGCCGACCTCGACGCGACGCTCGCGGAGGTACGGCGCATCCCGAACCTGTTCGAGATCCTCTCGGTCGACTACTGGCGGGCCAACCACGGCTTCGTCGTGCCCGAGGACGTGGCGGCGCGGGCTGACGCCTACCTGGCCGACCCCGCCGGCGCCGAGCACGTGCGGGGCGTGCTGCGAGCCCGCGCCCTGGCGGCGGGCAAGAACCCCGACGTCGCACCCGCTCCGCAGGACGAGCGCGCGGCCGCCATGGCACTGTTCGCGGGCTCGCACGACGTGGTCGTCGCGCGCCGCCACCTGGTCGACGGCGCCCGGTACGACGACGAGCTCGCCGGATCCGGCACGCTGACCCCCGCCGAGCACGGGCGCTTCACGGCGATGACCGTGGACGCGATGCGCGACCTGTACTCCGCGCGCCCGCAGGCCAAGTACGTCGCCGCGTTCCAGAACTGGCTGCGGCCGGCCGGGGCCTCCTTCGACCACCTCCACAAGCAGGTGGTCGCGATCGACGAGTACGGCCCTCAGGTGGACCGCGAGCTGGCGCGGCTGGTCGACGAACCCGACCTGTACCAGACCCAGGTGATCGACGTCGCCGTCGAGCACGGTCTGGTGGTGGCGGCCAACGAGCACGCCGTCGCCATCGCGGGCGTCGGCCACCGCTACCCGGCGTTCGAGGTGTACTCGACCGCCCGGGAGCAGCTGCCCTGGGAGCACGACGAGGCCCAGCAGCGCGGGGTCTCGGACCTGGTCCATGCGCTGCACGCGGCTTCCGGCGTCCACACGCCGAGCAACGAGGAGTGGCACCACCGGCCGCCGGACGTCGCCGAGCCGATGCCATGGCGCATCGTGCTCAAGTGGCGGGTCTCGACGCTGGCGGGGTTCGAAGGGGTCACCAAGGTGTACGTCAACACGATCGACCCGTACACGCTGCGCGAGCGCGCCGTCGCCGAGCTCGCCCGGCTGCGCGAGGCAGGGTTCGTCGCCGACATGCTCGGCGGCGACGAGTGCCCGGCCCCACGCCTGCGCTACGCCGGCTGACCCGCGCCCACCGGATCGCGGCGCCGGTCGTCGGTCGTGGCGCGCGCGTCCTGGCCGGGCAGCCGCCCGGTCGCGGCGGGCATCAGCACGCTGAGGGCCGCGCCGAGCGCGACGATCGCTGCTCCGACGAGCATCGCGGGTCGCAGGCCGGTGGCGTAGCCCGCGGGGGTCAGCGTGCCGCCCGCGCCCTGGAACACGGCCACGATCACGGCGACGCCGACGGCGGCACCGACCTCGCGCACGGTCGCGTTGATCGAGCTGGCCGTCCCGTGGTCCGCCTCGGCCATGTCGGCCAGCACCGCCGTGGTGGACGGTGCGAACGTCAGGCCCATCCCGATCCCGGCCAGCAGGAGACCGGGGATGAATGCGGTGTACCGGGTGGAGTCGGAGACGAGCAGGCCCATCCACGCAAGCCCGGCCGCCTGCAGCGTCAGGCCGGCAGTCAGGAGCGGGCGCACACCGGTGCGGGGGGCGAGCAGTCCCGCGACCGGTGCGACCAGCATGGGCGCAGCGGTCCACGGCAGCGTGCGCAACCCGGCTTCGAAGGGCGTGTAGCCCAGGCCGATCTGGAGGTACTGCGCCAGCACGAACACCACTCCGAACGCGCCGACGGAGAAGAGCAGACCCGCGCCGTTGGCGACCGCGAACGAGCGCGTGCGGAACAGGGAGAGCGGCACCAAGGGGGCCGGGACGCGCCGCTGCCGCAGCACGAACGCGACCAGCAGCGCGGCCCCGAGCACCAGGGCGCCCAGGACACGTGCCGACGTCCATCCGTCGTCGTTGCCGCGCACCACGGCCCAGACGATGGCGAGAACGCCGCCGCCGGCCAGGACCACGCCGCGCAGGTCGAGGCGCTGGCGGCGGCCGTACGACTCCGGTAGCACCCGCAGGATCAGCGGGATCGAGACCAGGGCCACCGGCACGTTGAGCCAGAAGATCGCCTCCCACGACAGTCCGTCGACCACGGCGCCGCCGATCACCGGGCCGAGTGCCACGCCGAGGCCCGCGATGGCCCCCCAGATGCCGATGGCCATCGCGCGCCGTGCCGCAGGCACCGCCGAGGCGAGCAGCGTCAGGGACAGCGGCAGGATCGCCGCGGCACCCGCCCCCTGGACCGCCCGGGCGGCGATCAGCATGGCGGCCGAACCGGAGAGCGCCGAGGCGACGGAGCCGGCGCCGAACAGGGCGATGCCGAGGACGAAGACCCGGCGCCGGCCCAGGCGGTCGCCGAGCGTCGCCGCGGCGATCAGCAGCGACGCGAACGCCAGCGTGTACGCGTTGACCATCCACTGGAGCTGCTCGAGGGACGCCGAGAGCTCGGCCCGCACCACGGGGAGCGCGGTGGTCATCACGAGGTTGTCCAGGGTGGACATGAACATCGGCAGGGACGCGGCGATCAGCGCGAGGCCGAGCGGGCGGCCAGGGAGGGCCGGCGCTGCCTGCGGGCGCTCGGTGACACGTGACATGACGGCTCCGGCTGATTGGCATTGATTGATAACTAACATCTGCAGACATTAGGCATCGGCTGATAACATGTCAACCATGTCGCTGCCGACTGCCGTCACGGACCATCACGCCGCCGCGCGGCGGCGCCTGAGCTCACCCGAGCGTCGGGAGCAGATCCTGCGTGCGGCCCGCCGGGTGGTCGCCGAGGACGGACTGCAGGCGACCACCGACCAGGTGGCCCGCGCGGCAGGGGTGTCCCAGCCGTACGTGGTGCGGCTGTTCGGCACCAAGCGCGACCTGTTCGTCGAGGTCTACCGGGAGGCGGCCGCTGCGGTGGTCCGAGCGCTGGGGTCGGTCCCCGCCGGGCCCGACGCGAGGGACCGCATGGCCGCGGCCTACGTTGCCCTGCTCGCCGACCGTGACCTGCTGCGCGTGTTCATGCACGGCTTCATCGCCGGTGCCGACCCGGAGATCGGTCGGATCGCGCGCCACACGCTGGGAGAGGCGTACCGACTGTTCGAGGAACGCGTCGGCGGCACCCCCGACGAGGCCCGCCAGTTCGTCGCGTTCGGCATGCTCATCAACGTGCTGCTGGCGGTGGACGCGCCGGCTCACCTGGGCGAGGACCCCGGGCTGGACGGGCTGATCGAGTGCACGCTCAAGGGAGCCGAAGGCCTCGACGAAGCGCTGCTGCGCGCCGACCGCGCGTGAGCGCCCAGGTGCGCCGGCCCACCGCGGCCGACGGTGTGGTGGTCGTCGACAAGCCCGCGGGCTGGACCAGCCACGACGTCGTCGCGCGCATGCGCCGCCTCGCCGCGACACGGAAGGTGGGGCACGCCGGCACGCTCGACCCGATGGCCACCGGCGTGCTCGTCGTCGGCGTCGGCAAGGCGACCCGCCTGCTGACCTACCTCACGGGTGCGGACAAGGCGTACGACGCGACGATCAGGCTCGGTGCAACGACCGTCACTGACGACGCCGAGGGCGACCTGCTGGCCGTCACCGACGCCGGCGCCGTGACGCGCGAGGCGGTCGACGCGGGCGTCCGCGCGCTCACGGGCGAGATCCAGCAGGTGCCCTCGGCGGTGTCGGCCATCAAGGTCGCCGGCGAGCGGGCGTACGCGCGGGTGCGCGCGGGCGAGGCGGTCGAGCTGGCGGCTCGGCCGGTGACCGTCGCCCGGTTCGACGTCCTGGACGTGCGGCCCGCCGGCCTCGAGGGAGCGGCGGTGCTGGACGTCGACGTGGCTGTCGTGTGCTCGTCGGGCACCTACGTCCGCGCCCTGGCCCGGGACCTCGGCACCGCGCTCGGCGTCGGTGGTCACCTCACGGCGCTGCGACGCACCCGCGTCGGAGGGTTCGGCCTCGACGTCGCCCGCACGCTCGACGAGCTCGCCGCCGAGCCGGAGGACGAGGCGCTGCCAGTGCTCGCGCTGGCGGATGCGGCGGCCGCGACGTTCCCGGTGCGCGCGCTGGAAGCCCACGAGGTCACCGAGCTCGGACACGGCCGCCCGATCCCCGCGTTGGCGCCCGGCGAGGGCACGTCGGCCGCGATCGGCCCCGACGGCCGCCTCGTGGCCCTGGTCGAGCCCCGAGGCGAGCGGCTGAGGCCCGTGGTGGTGTTCGCTCCGGCATGACCGCGCCGGCGGCATGGCAGGCTAGTCCGGCGGCAGGGCGCGACGATCGACAAGGAGTGCTGGTGCAGGTCTGGCGGGATCTGGCCGAGGTGCCGGCGGGCTTCGGGCCGTCCGTGGTGACGATCGGCAACTTCGACGGCGTGCACCGTGGGCATGTCGACGTGCTGCGCCGCATGGTGGCCGACGCCCGCGCGGTGGGCTGGCGGGCGGCCGCCGTGACGTTCACGCCGCACCCCGCGCAGGTGCACCGTCCCCAGGTGGCGCCGCCGTTGCTGACGGGGGACGACGACCGGCTGGCGCTGCTGGCGCAGACGGGCCTCGATGCCGTGCTGCTCACCACCTACACGCTGGACTTCGCGCGGCAGAGCCCCGAGGAGTTCGTGCGGCGCTACCTCGTCGAGGCCCTCGGCGCCCGGATCGTCGTCGTCGGGCGTGACGTGCGGTTCGGGCGCGACAACGCCGGCGACCTTGCGACGATGGTCGAGCTCGGCGAGCGGCTGGGGTTCCGCGTCGACGTCGTCGACGACGTGGTGCCCGCGGCCGACGGCGACTCCGGCGGCGAGCAGGACCCGGTGGCGCACCGGTGGCGGCGATGGTCGTCGACCTGGGCGCGCGAGCTGCTGGCCTCCGGCGACGTCGCGGGTGCCGCACGGGTGCTGGGCCGTCCGCACCGGGTACGCGGACTCGTCGTGCGAGGGGACGCGCGGGGCCGCCAGCTCGGGTACCCCACCGCGAACCTCGGTGGTGACCTCGCGGGGATGGTGCCGGCCGACGGCGTCTACGCCGGGTGGCTGGTGCGCCTGCGCCACGCGGACGGCACGCCGGTGGCGGACGACGACCCGGAGCGCCGGCTGCCGGCGGCGATCTCGGTCGGCACCAACCCGACGTTCGACGGCGTGGAGCGCAGGGTCGAGGCCCATGTGCTCGACCGGAACGACCTGGATCTGTACGAGGAGCACGTCGCGGTCGAGTTCACCGCCCGGCTGCGCGGCATGGCCAGGTTCGGCTCGATCGACGAGCTGCTCGCCGCGATGGCCGACGACGTCGTGCGCACCCGCGCCCTGCTCGTGCCCTGACGCGCCCTCAGTCGAGGATGCGGACCTCGTAGCGCGGAGCGATCCGGTAGCCCGCGCCGCGCGCGGTGAGGATCAGGTCGGCGACGCCGGTCTTCTCACGCAGCCGGCGCACGTGCACGTCGACGGTGCGGCTCGCGTCGGGCACGTCACGACCGCCCCAGACGGAGGCGAGCAGCTGGCGGCGGCTGGCCACGTGCGAACCGGCCCGGGCCAGGTGCACCAGCAGCGCCAGCTCGGTGGCCGTCAGCTCGACCGCGCGTCCCGCCACGTCGACCGTGCGCGCGTGCGGATCGATCGTCACGGTCGGGGTTGCCGGCACCGCGCGCAGGCGCTCGCGGAGGGAGGCGACCTGCCCGGTCGGAACGGAACGTGTGCCCGCCCCGCCGGTGAGGGCGGCCCTGGTGCGCGCGTTGGGGAACCACTCGGACGCGAGGTCAGCGAGGTTCTGCACGGTGCGCAGCAGGTCGTCGAGGTCGTCCTCGGCGACCTCGGAGAGGTCCACCTGGAGCACGAAGCCACGGCGGTCCTGCGCCGGTGCCGGCGTCGGCGGGGCCGTGACGGCGTGCAGGTGGGTGCGGGGGGCGGGGAGAACGGCAGTCTGCGACATGGTGTGAGTCCTGTGGGGTCGTCCTGCGCGGGGCAGGGGCCGGCGAGGCAGCCGGCCGCGGGTCAGCGAGTCGGGCTCAGCGATGACACGGACAGCAGGACATGCACATTCGGCACAGGGCGCGCGAGGATGCCGGGGCGGCGTTCCGACGCGTGCTCACCGGGCGAGTGTGGCACCCGCGACGGCGGAGGCGAGCGAGTCGACCGCCGAATCTCACGAAGCGAGACATCGTGACGCCGGCGTTCGACGTCACCGGAGGGGACGACGATGACCGGCGAGACGACCGACGACGAGATGGCCGCCATCGCGGCCGAGGCGATGGATCTGGGGCTGCCCGCGCCGGCGACGTCGGTGCGGCGCGTGTCGCTCGGCACCGGGCCGCACCGGCTCAGCGCGCTGCGGTGGGGTGAGGCACCCGCTCTGGTGGTGCTGCTGCACGGCGCGGCGCTCAACGCGCACACCTGGGACGGGGTCCTGGCCCGGTGGGGCGTCGACGCGCTGGCGCTCGACCTGCCGGGTCACGGCGACAGTCCGTGGCGCTCCGACGGCGACTACTCACCGGTGACGGTGGCGGCGCCCGTGCGCAGCGCGCTCGATGCCGCGCTCGCGGCCGGTGCCGTGGTGGCCTCGCCGGTTCTCGTTGGCCAGTCTCTCGGAGGGCTGACGGCCCTCGAACTGGCCGCACAGGGGCTCCCCGCGGAGCGGATCCTGCTGGTCGACGTGGTGCCGCTGCCGGCGTCGTCCGGGGCCCAGGTGGCGGCGTTCCTCGCCGGTCCGCCGTCGTTCTCCTCGCGCGAGGTGATCGTCGAGCACGCGATGGCCTTCGGCCTTGTCGGCGACCGGCGCCGGCTGGAGCGTGCCGTGCGCCTCAACACCCGGGTTCAGGACGACGGCCGGGTGGTCTGGACGCATCACCTCGGCGCACTCGCCGCCGCTGGGACGTTGCGGCTCGAGCTCGACGGAGAGCACCTCTGGGACGTGCTGCGCGCACTGCCGGCGCCGGTCGACGTGGTGCGGGGCGAGCGTGGCGTGGTGACGCCGGAGCTGCTCAGCCGGCTGGCGGCCGAACGGCCGGCGGCGCGCGTGGTGACGCTCTCGGCCGGGCACAACATTCAGGAGGACGCGCCAGTAGCGCTCGCGGACGCGCTGCGCGACCTGTCGGCGGCGTGAGTGTCTGGGGGACCGGCGGGACCGTGTCGGCTGGTAGACTCGTCGGGCCGTACGAACGGCCGCGGATCCAGAGAGCCCGGGTGGACATGCCCCGGCGCACCGCGCAACAAGACGACAAAGGAGAGCCGTGGCCCTCGACACTGCCACCAAGCAGGCGATCATGACCGAGTACGCGACGCACGAGGGCGACACCGGCTCGCCTGAGGTCCAGATCGCGGTGCTGACGCAGCGGATCAAGGACCTGACCGAGCACCTCAAGGAGCACAAGCACGACCACCACAGCCGTCGTGGTCTGCTGCTCCTCGTCGGGCGGCGCCGCCGCCTGCTCGGCTACCTGCAGAAGATCGACATCGCGCGCTACCGCAGCCTGATCGAGAGGCTGGGTCTGCGCCGCTAGCACGACCCACCGGCTCGGGCCCCTCGGGGTCCGGGCCGGTTCTGCGTCACAACAACACCACCGCGCCGGCCCGGTTCGTACGGTCCTCGGTAGTGGCCTCCGGACAGGCGTCCGTGGGCCTCGATCGAAGACCGCCGCGGCCCGCCCGGCGCCTTCGAGAACAAGGAGGGCACCCGTGGAGGGTCCCGAGATCCAGTTCGCCGAGGCCGTCATCGACAACGGCTCCTTCGGCACCCGCACCGTCCGGTTCGAGACGGGTCGCATCGCCAAGCAGGCCGCCGGCTCCGCCGTGGCGTACCTCGACGACACGACGATGCTGCTGTCGGCCACCACGGTCGGCAAGGAGCCCAAGGAGCAGTTCGACTTCTTCCCGCTGACGGTGGACGTCGAGGAGCGGCAGTACGCCGCCGGCAAGATCCCCGGCTCGTTCTTCCGCCGCGAGGGCCGCCCGACGACCGAGGCGATCCTCGCCTGCCGGCTGATCGACCGCCCGCTGCGCCCGCTGTTCGTCAAGGGGCTGCGCAACGAGATCCAGGTGGTCGTCACCGTCCTGTCGATCCACCCGGACGACGCGTACGACGTGCTGGCGATCAACGCCGCCTCGATCTCCACCAGCCTGGCCGGCCTGCCGTTCTCCGGCCCGGTGGCGGCCACGCGCATCGCCCTGGTCGACGGGCAGTGGGTCGCGTTCCCGCGGTACTCCGAGCGTGAGCGCGCGACGTTCGACATGGTGGTCGCCGGCCGCGTGGTCGGTGACGACGTCGCCATCGCGATGATCGAGGCCGAGGCGCCGGACAACACCTGGGAGCTGATCCACGGTGGCGGGGGCACCACGCCGACCGAGGAGGTCGTGGCCGCGGGCCTCGAGGCCGCCAAGCCGTTCCTGCGCGTGCTCTGCGAGGCGCAGGCCCATCTGATGGCCAAGGCCGCCAAGGAGACCGCGCAGTTCCCGCTCTTCCCGGACTACCAGGACGACGCGTACGCCGCCGTCGAGGCCGCCGCGACGGCACGCCTGGAGCAGGCGCTGTCGATCGCCGGCAAGCAGGAGCGCGAGAGCCGCATCGACGAGATCAAGGCCGAGATCAAGGCCGAGCTCGCCGAGGCGTTCGCCGGCCGTGACAAGGAGATCTCCGCCGCCTACCGGTCGGTGCAGAAGAAGCTGATCCGCCGGCGCATCCTCACCGACGGCTTCCGCATCGACGGCCGTGGGCTGCGCGACATCCGCCAGCTCTCGGCCGAGGTCGAGGTGCTGCCACGCGTGCACGGCTCGGCCCTCTTCGAGCGCGGCGAGACGCAGATCCTCGGCGTCACGACGCTCAACATGCTGCGGATGGAGCAGCAGCTCGACACGCTCTCGCCCGAGACGCGCAAGCGGTACATGCACCACTACAACTTCCCGCCGTACTCGACCGGTGAGACCGGCCGGGTCGGTTCGCCGAAGCGCCGCGAGATCGGCCACGGCGCGCTGGCGGAGCGGGCGCTGGTGCCGGTGCTGCCGAGCCGCGAGGAGTTCCCGTACGCGATCCGGCAGGTGTCGGAGGCGCTGGGGTCCAACGGCTCCACGTCGATGGGCTCGGTCTGCGCCTCGACGCTGTCGCTGCTCAACGCGGGTGTGCCGCTGCGCGCCCCCGTCGCGGGCATCGCGATGGGCCTCGTCTCGGACACGGTGGACGGTGAGACCCGCTACGCCGCGCTCACCGACATCCTGGGCGCCGAGGACGCGTTCGGCGACATGGACTTCAAGGTGGCCGGCACGCGGGAGTTCGTCACCGCGATCCAGCTGGACACCAAGCTCGACGGCATCCCGGCGAGCGTCCTGGCCGGCGCGCTGACGCAGGCCAAGGAGGCCCGCCTGGCGATCCTCGACGTCATCGCCGAGGCCATCGACACGCCGGACGAGATGAGCCCGTACGCCCCGCGCGTCATCGCGATCAAGGTCCCGGTCGACAAGATCGGTGAGGTCATCGGCCCCAAGGGCAAGATGATCAACCAGATCCAGGAGGAGACCGGCGCCGACATCTCCATCGAGGACGACGGCACCGTCTACATCGGCGCGACCGACGGCCCCTCGGCCGAGGCGGCGCGGGCCGCGATCAACGCGATCGCCAACCCGCACATGCCCGAGGTGGGCGAGCGGTTCGTCGGCACCGTGGTCAAGACCACGACGTTCGGCGCCTTCGTCTCGCTCTCGCCGGGCAAGGACGGGCTGCTGCACATCTCGCAGATCCGCAAGCTGGTCGGCGGCAAGCGCGTCGAGAACGTCGAAGACGTCCTCGCCGTGGGTCAGAAGGTGCAGGTGGAGATCGGCGAGATCGACCCGCGCGGCAAGCTGTCGCTGCACGCGGTGCTCGACGAGGCGGAGAAGACCGAGGCCCCCGAGGCGGAGGCTTCCGAGGCGTCCGCCGAGCAGCCGGCCGACGCCTGACGTGTCACTGGCCCTCCCGCTCGTCCGCGCCCCGCAGCGCCGGTACCCGCGAGTTCGTCACGGCCATCCAGCTCGACACCAAGCTCGACGGCAT
>JAEXPS010000210.1 GCA_023438885.1 Actinomycetes bacterium | reverse complement strand
GGCCCCCCGGCCCCCGGCCGGCGGCCGGGGGGCGCCCCCCCCCGCTCGAGGAGCTCGAGGCGATCCTCGGTCCGCTCGGCTTCTTCCGCGCGAAGTCGCGCGCCGTGCAGGGGCTCTCGGCGGCGCTCGTCGAGCGGTTCGGCGGCGAGGTGCCGCGCCGCATGAAGGACTTGGTGACGCTGCCGGGGGTGGGGCGCAAGACGGCCAACGTGGTGCTGGGCAACGCGTTCGGCATCCCGGGGCTCCCGGTGGACACGCACGTGCTGCGGCTGGCCCACCGCCTCGGCTACACCGGCAGCGACGACCCCGTGCAGGTGGAGAAGGACGTCACGGAACTGCTGCCGCGCAAGGACTGGACCATGGCCTCGCACCGGCTGATCTTCCACGGCCGCCGCACCTGCTTCGCCCGCAGGCCGGCGTGCGGCGCGTGCCCCGTGTTCGGCCTGTGCCCGTCGGCAGGGATCGGCGAGACCGACCCGGTCAAGGCGGCCGCGCTGCTCAAGGGGTAGGCAGGCCCGCCAGCCAGTCGAGCAGCAGCGCGTTCACCTCGTCCGGAGCCTCCTCGGCCGGGTAGTGGCCCACGCCCGCCAGCAGCTCCCAGCGGTACGGCTCGGCGAGGCGCCGCGATCGCCGATGCAGGGCCGCGGCAGTCGGCGTCCGCACACCGTCGCGGTCACCGTGCACCTGGAGCACCGGGACAGCGGCGGCCTCGTCGAACAGCGCGAGGTAGCGGCGGCCGTCCGGGCGCGGACGAGCCCTGATCAGCCACCGCACCTGCTCCAGCTGGCTGTGGGCCGCGAACGGCACCTGGAGCGCCCGCGCGTAGCGGGCGACCACGTCGCGCTCCGGCCAACCGGGGCGGCCGGCCGCTGCCGCGAGCAGGCGCCCGACGAAGGTGCCGTCCACCAGCCGGTGCTCGGGGAACGACGGCACGAGCGCCGCGGCGAGCCAGCGGGCCGCGGCGGGCCGCACGGGCGCCAGGGCGGCGTCCAACGGGTGCGCGCTGGCCAGTGCCGCGACGCCGCGCACCAGCTCGGGATGCATCGCTGCCGCCGCGAAGGCGATGTGGGCACCGGCGCCCGAGCCCACCAGCACGCAGCGCTCCGCGCCGAGCGAGCGGGTCACGCGCGTCACGTCGGTCGCCATGGTGGGGGTGTCGTACCCCCGAGGCGGCTTGTCGGAGCCGCCGGTGCCGCGCAGGTCCATCGCGGCGACGCGGTAGCCCGCGGCGGCGAGGGCGGTCAGCTGGTGGCGCCACGCCCACCAGTACTGGAGCACGTCGTGCAGCAGCACGACCAGCGGTGTGTCCCTCTCGTCCGGGCCCGCGACGGTCACGTGGAAGCGCGCGCCGTTGGCGGCCACGAAACGATGGTTCCAGGGTCCCTCGACGGCGAGCTCGGCGGAGTCGGCGGACGTGCTCATCGGGTGGAACCTACCGCGCGTTGCGCCGTTCGCACCTGCCGTTCGTTGGAAGGATGGCTTCGTGACGACTGCGCGGTGGGTGGAGCACGCGGTGTGGTGGCACGTCTACCCGCTGGGGTTCGTCGGGGCGCCGGTCCACGAGCCGGACCGGGAGCCGCCGGGCGCGGCGCGGCTCGACCGGCTGCTGCCGTGGCTGGACCACGCGGTAGCCCTCGGCGCCAACGGCCTGCTGCTGGGCCCGGTCTTCGCGTCGACCTCGCACGGCTACGACACGACGGACCACTTCCGCATCGACCCCCGGCTGGGCGACGACGAGGCGTTCGACCGCCTGCTCGCCGCCTGCCGCGAGCGCGGCCTGCGCGTGGTGCTCGACGGCGTGTTCAACCACGTCGGCGCCGCGCACCCGCTGTTCACGCGCGCCCTCGCCGAGGGCCCCGAGGGGCCGTACGCCCGCTGGTTCCGCATCGACTGGGCGGCGCCCGGCGGTCCTGCCGCCCGCGGCTGGGAGGGCCACGTGGCGCTCCCGGAGCTCGCGCACGACGAGCCCGAGGTGGCCGGCCTCGTCACCGAGGTGATGACGCACTGGCTGGCCCGCGGCATCGACGGCTGGCGGCTCGACGTGGCGCACGAGGTTCCGGTGCAGTTCTGGGCGTCGGTGCTTCCACGCGTCCGGGCGGCGTACCCCGAGGCCTGGGTGTTCGGCGAGGTGATGCACGGCGACTACGCCGGGTTCGTGACCTCGTCCGGCGTCGACTCGGTGACGCAGTACGAGCTGTGGAAGGCGATCTGGTCGTCGCTGAAGGACCGCAACTTCTTCGAGCTGGACCACGCGCTGAAGCGGCACACGGTGTTCCTCGACACGTTCCTGCCGCAGACGTTCGTCGGGAACCACGACGTGACGCGCGTCGCGTCGCAGGTGGGCGCGGACGGCGCCGTGCTGGCGGCCACCGTGCTGCTCACCGTCGGCGGCATCCCGTCGATCTACTACGGCGACGAGTGGGGCTCGGCGGGCGTCAAGGAGGAGCGGCCCGGTGGGGACGACGCCGTGCGACCCGCCTTCCCGGCCTCGCCGGCGGACCTGGACCCGGCAGGGGAGCACGTGTTCCGGGCGTACCAGGAGCTCGTCGGCCTCCGTCGGCGCCACCCGTGGCTCGTCTCCGCCCGGACCACACCGCTCACCCTCACCAACACCCGGTACGTCTACGAGACACGGGACGTCGAGGGCTCGTCGGCCCTCACCGTGGAGCTGGACGTGACCGCGGCGCCCAGCGCGCGTGTGCTGGGGCCGGGCGGCGAGGTGCTCTTCGCCCGCGGGTGACCTACAGGTCGGCGGTCTCCGAGAGCGTGGCCGGGGCACCGGCCGACGAG
>JAEXPS010000070.1 GCA_023438885.1 Actinomycetes bacterium | reverse complement strand
GTGTCGAGTTGGCGGGAGGGGGAGGCGCCGGGTCGGCGGGAGGGGCCGGGTCGGCGGGAGGGTGTGCGGCGGCGGGGTGAGAGGGTGAGGGGGTGAGCGGGGCGGGGACAGATGTGGCCGGCCCGGCGGGCGGCGTCACCCGGGCGCGCGTCGACGCCTGGACCTGGGCCGTGCGCCTGTTCCCGACGAGGTCGCAGGCGGCCGCCGCCGTCCGGGCGGGCCATGTGCGGGTGAACGGCGAGCGGGCCAAGCCCGCCACCATCGTCGTGCCCGGGGACGAGGTCCACGTGCGGGGCGGCGGCATGCGCGAGCGCGTCGTCGTGGTGCAGCGGCTGATCGTCAAGCGCGTCGGCGCCGACGTCGCCGTGGCCTGTTACGTCGACAACTCCCCGCCGCCGCTCCCCCGCGAGCTCAACCCGCTGCTCGCTGTCCGCGACCGCGGAGCCGGGCGCCCGACGAAGCGGGACCGCCGCCGCATCGAGCGGCTGCGCGGCCGCTGAGAGCTCTGAGGGGTGCGGACGGGCGCTTGCGCCCCTTGTCTCCCCGAGCCGGCGAGCGGGCGGCGGCGTCGGAGTACCGAGCCGGCGAGCGGGCGGCTGCTGAGAGCACCGAGCCGAGGGGGGCGGCGTGGGAGTGCGTAGCCCTCGTCGCCCGGTCCGGGCGCGTCAGCCGGCTCCTGGCGGGCTGACGCCCAGCAGACGTGCCAGTGCCATCGCGTCGAACGGCGCTCGGACCTTCACGTCGTTGTCGAAGTAGACGTACACGTCGAGGCCGGCCCGCGCCCACCCGCGGATGCGGTCGGCCCAGGCTCGCAGCGCCTCGTCCGAGTAGCCGCTGACGTACAGCTCCTGGTCCCCGTGCAGGCGCACGTACACGTGGTCGGCGGTCGGCTCGGTGAGCAGCGGCCACCGACCGGCCGTGTCCGCCACCACCACCGCCACGCCGTGCCGCTGGGCCAGAGCGGCGAACGCCGGGTCGCGGAAGCTCTCGTGGCGCACCTCCAGGGCATGCCGCAGAGGCCGGTCGGCATCCGTGCCCAGCCAGGCCGGGGCCTTGAGCTTGTCGTCGTGCCGCTCGGCAAGACGTGCGGCCGCGAGCGTGCCGCGCGGCAGCAGACCGAGGAAGGCGTCGAGCAGCACCTCGTCGAACGGCACCGTCGCCGGGAGCTGCCACAGCACCGGCCCCAGGTGCGGCCCCAGCGCGAGAACCCCGCTGGCGAAGAAGTTGGCCAGCGCGGTCTCGACGCCGGACAAGCGCAGCATGTGCGTGATGAACCGGCCGCCCTTGACGGCGAAGACGAAGTCGTCGGGCGCCTGGGCCGCCCACGCCCGGTACGACTCCGGCCGCTGGAGCGAGTAGAACGAACCGTTGATCTCGACGGTCGCGAGGCGCTGCGCCACGAACTCCAGCTCACGCCGCTGCGGCAGCCCTTGCGGATAGAACACCCCGCGCCACGGCGGGTACCGCCAGCCCGAGATGCCCACCCGTACGTGCGCCACGTCCGCAGTGTGTGCACCACGCGGCTCGGTCCGCGCGGCAGGGGACACTGATGGCATGGATCGCATGAACGTCGAGTCGTTCAACCTCGACCACCGCACCGTCAAGGCCCCGTACGTCCGCCTCGCGGACCGCAAGGTGCTCCCCCACGGCGACGTGCTGGTCAAGTACGACGTCCGCTTCACCCAGCCGAACGTCGACCACCTCGAGATGGACACCGTCCACTCGATCGAGCACCTCTTCGCGGAGAAGTCGCGCAACCACAGCGACCGGGTCGTCGACTTCTCGCCCATGGGTTGCCAGACCGGCTTCTACCTGATCCTCGCCGGCGAGTGGGAGTACGACGACGTCCTCGCGCTGGTCGAGGCCACGCTGAAGGACATCCTCGACGCCACCGAGGTGCCCGCTGCCAACGAGGTCCAGTGCGGCTGGGGCGCCCACCACACCCTCGCGGGTGCGCAGGAGGCGGCGGCCCGCTTCCTCGCCCAGCGTGACGAGTGGTCCCAGGTGACGGCGTGAGCGCAGCCCCCGTGGCTGTCTTCGTCGCGATGGACGAGGAGGCTCAGCCCTTCCTCACGCGCGGGGAGCAGGTCGGCGAGACCGAGGCCGTCGGCGGCGCGCTGCTGCGCACCCTGCGCATCGACGGCCGGGACGTGCTGCTGGTCACCACCGGGATCGGCCTGGTGAACAACGCGACCGCCGCCGCCGTGGTCGCATCCAGGGGGGCCGCGCGGGCGTTCGTCAGCGCCGGCAGCGCCGGCGGGCTTGCCCACGTCCGGGTCGGTGACGTCGTCGTCGGCGACGACCATACGTACTCACGCGCCGACGCGCGCGCCTTCGGCTATGCGATGGGGCAGGTGCCCCGCATGCCCGTGAGCTACCGCGCCGACCCGGGCCTCGTCGCGGCCGCAGCCGCCGGGTCCGGAGGGCTCACGGTTCGCGTGGGCGCCGTGGTCTCCGGTGACACGTTCGTCGACGGCACGCTGGTCGACGAGGTGCGCCGCGACTTTCCCGCCGCGATGGTCACCGACATGGAGTCCACGGCGCTCGCGCAGACGGCCTTCCTGTTCGGCATCCCGTTCGTCTCCGTGCGCGCCATCAGCGACCTGTGCGGGGCCGGCGAGTTCGACGAGCACCTGGACCACGCCGCCGACCGATCCGCCGAGGTCGTCGTCGCACTGCTGCGCCGCATGGGCTGACTTTCGCCCTCAGCCCGGCCGGCGCCACGCTACGGTGCGAGAGTGCTGCGGCGCAGGCAGGGGGCCACGGAACTCGTCGTGTTCGACGTGTCCGAGGACTGGGTGGTGTCCGCGCCCGTGGTCGCCGGTGAGGGGCACGACGAACCCGCCGCACCGCGAGTGCGGCGGCGCCTCACCCGTGCCCAGGTGCTCCGCCGGCTGATCGCCGCCGGGGCCGTGCTCGCCATCGGCCTGACCTCCTGGGGCGTCACGGCCGCTGTCGACAGGCACGAGCGCGCCCAGCGGCTGGCGTCGGCTCCAGGCGGCGTCCTCGACCTCTCGCACCCACTGGAGACCACGTGGGAGGCCGAAGCCGACTCGGGACTGCTGTTCGCCCCCGGACTCGTCGTCGTCCCCCGCGGCACGGCCCTGCACGGGCTGGACGCCCGCACCGGCGACGAGCGCTGGCAGGTCGAGATCGGCGGCGACCCGGTGTGCGACACGTCGACCTGGATGCTGCCCGGAATCGGCCGGGCTCAGGACCCGATCGTCTGCGTCGACCGCACCGGCCAGAGCGTCACGGCGATCCACCCGGACGGCACCTTCGCGCGCCGCGAGCTGCCATCCGGCCTCGAGGAAGCCCTCCCGGCGACCGACGGAGGCTTGCTGACGATGACGCTCGCCGGCCCGTTCAGGACGAGCGACGTCCGCGTGGAGCAGAACGAGCTCGGCGCGTATCAGGTCGTCGGCGAGATGCCCTCCGACGGGCCGGACGCGGTGCTGCGGCTCGAGGACGCGGCGACCGGCGAAGCGCGCTGGGAGCGCACCGTCGCCTACCGACCGCTCGACGACGTGATGTCCTGCGGCGCCTGGATCGTCGATCCCGAGGACCCGGACGGGCTCCCGAGGCTCGACGTGTACCGCACGACGTTCACGGTCGACCGCTCGTTCGTGTCGCTGTCGTCCTGCTTCTGGAACGCCCTGCTCGGCGCCGACGGCGACCTGCTGGCTTCCGGCGCCGGGGCGGCCTGGGGGACCCGGCCTGTCGCCGAAGGCGGCTTCGTCGAGTACTTCTCGGAGGGGCCGCTCAACCGCACCCGCCTGCGCGCACCGGACGGCACGCTCGTCGCGACGTTCGACGGCACTTTCCAGCAGCCGCTCGCCACGGACGGCACAGGCGGCGACGCGTACCTCACCACCGACTCCTACGGGTACCTGCGCCGCGTCACCGAGACGGGAGACACCCTCTGGACCGCCGAAGACAGCGTGCAGAACGTCCTGGTGAGCGCCGCCGGGGTCGTGGTGGTGGTGCGGGCGGTCGACCGCACCCTCGCCGGGATCGACCTCGCGAGCGGCGAAACGCTGTGGACGCGCGCGGGCACGCCCTCGAGCGAGCGGCAGTGGTACGAGACGTCCGGATCGGTCCAGGCGGCGTTCACTGACGGCACGCTCGGGCTCATCGCCTACGACGAGGTCACGATGGACGCCGCCCCGCAGGCTCAGATGTATGTCGAGCACCCCACCCACCTGGTCGCCTTCGACCTGCGCACCGGTGAGGTGCGCTGGGAGGCGGACCGCGCCGAGGGCGAGATCTCGCGGCTCTACGCGGCCGAGGGCCGGCTGGTGGAGTACGTCCCCGGGCCGAGCACGGTCGAGGACGGCACCGTCGTCAGCCGCGCACCGGTCACCGTGCGGGCGCTGCGCTGACGGCCGCCGGACCGGCACGGTGACGGCCTAGGGTGGCGCCACCGCGGCCCGCCCGTCCGGCAGCAAGCCCGCAGCGGCGCGCGTGCGCGCGTTGGCGTGCACCGACCAGCGTGGCACCGTCCGCGCCAGCGCGCCCGCAGCGACGAGCCCGAGCCCGCCGGCGACCACGATGCCACCGGCCAGGCTTCCGAGTGCGGCCCCGGCCGCCACCACCAGCGGCCCCGCGGCCCCGCCCGCGTCGGAGAACAGCCGCCACACCCCGAGGAACTGGGCCCGCACCGCCCGGGGCGCCACGTCGGCACCCAGGGTCATGATCGGGCCCGCGCCGATGCCGTTGGCCAGGCCCATCACCATCGCGACGAGGGCGAACCACCCCACCGTCCGCGCGAGCGGCAGCACGGCGATCGACAGGCCCAGCGCGACCATCGACGGCACGGCCACCCAGAGCCGCCCCTTGCGGTCCATCAGCTTGCCCGCGGGGTAGAACACCGCGGTGTCCACGGCCCCGGACAGGCCGAACACGAGAGACGTCGCCGCCGGAGCCAGGCCCAGGTGCTCGCCCCACAACGGGATCACCACGGTCCGCGCGCTGCGCGTGGCACCGACGAGCAGGATCGCCAGTCCGAGCGTCGCGTACAGCGTCCGGTGGTCGGTCAGCACCCGCCACAGCGAGACCGGTGGGCCCGCGGCTCGGCGCTCGTCGTGCCCGGCGACGTCCGGCACCAGCAGCACGACGACCCCGGTGACGACGGTGACGACCAGGGCCAGCCAGAACGCCGCCACCGTGCCGCCGGCGTGGATGGCGGCCGCGCCCAGGAACGGGCCGACGAACAGCCCGATGCGCCCGAGTCCGCCCAGGGTCGACAGCGCCCTGGCCCGGAAGATCGGTGGCGTGATCTCGATGAGGTACGCCTGCCGGGCCAGTGCGAACACGGCGTTGCCGGCACCGGTCACCAGGATCGCCACGCCGAGCAGGGCGAGGTTCCCGACGAGCGCGCACGCCGCGAGGGCGACGGCAGTGAGCCCCGCCGCGAGGAGCATCGCGCGACGGTCCCCGATGCGCGCGGCCAAGGCGCCGGCGGGGGCGTCGGCGACGATCTGCCCCACGGCGAGCAGCCCGGCGAGCAGCCCGGCGATGCCGAGCGTGGCCCCGAGCTCCACCGCGCGCACCGCGATCATCGGCGTGATGGCGCCGATGCCGATCTCGAAGCAGAGCGCCGGCGCGTAGACGCCGACGACGGCAGATCTCGACAGGAAGCCGCCGGCCTCGTCGGCCGGTGTCACCGCGCCCGTCGGGAGCATCCTCGGCTACCGCTCGAACGCCGCGGCGGGCTCCTTGGACAGGGCAGCGTCGATCCGCCCTCGCATCTGCGCGGACAGCTCCGGCAGCGCGTCGAGGTCGAACCACGCGGCGTCGGTGTTCTCGCCGTCGGCGGGGTGCGGCTGCCCGGACACGTACCGGAACCGGAACGTCAGGTCGAGGTAGCGCGACCGGTCGCCGTTCTCGTAGACGACCTCGTCGGTGACCCCGACGGCCGCGAGGCGCTCGGGTTCGGCGACGACCCCGGCCTCCTCGAGGGTCTCCCGGGCCGCGGCGACGGCGGGCTGCTCCCCCGGGTCGACGATGCCGGTCACCGGCGTCCAGTGGCCGTTGTCGGCGCGCCGCACCAGCAGAACCTGCAGGCCCCGCGGACCCTCGCGCAGCACCACCGCCGTCACCCCCGGCAGCCAGAGCGGTGCGTGCCCGACTCGTGCGCGCAGGTCGAGGACGAAGTCGGGGACGGTCACGGACGCCGATGCTACGGCTCGACCTCGAACCCGACCCAGCCGTGCAGGTCCGCCGGGGTCACCTCGACCCGCGTGACGTGCGCATGCCGCGGGCCGTGGCGCAGTGCGGTGACCATCGCCTCCACAGCGCCCTCCGGCCCTTCGGCGTGCACCTCGACCGTGCCGTCCCAGCGGTTGGTCACCCAGCCCCGCACGCCGAGCTGCTGCGCCTCGCGTGCCGTCCACCACCGGAAGCCCACACCTTGCACGTCCCCGTGCACCACTGCCCGCCGCGCGATCGCCACGTGCCCATGCTGCCTCGCCGGCCCCACGTGCGGCGCGGGAATGCAGTCAGCCTCCGCCCAGGAACTCCTCGACGAGCGTGGCCAGCAGCTTCGGGTGCGAGCGGGGCAGCATGTGACCGGCGTCCTCGACGATCACGAGCCGTGCGGCCGGCAGGCAGTCGGCGATCAGGCGGGTGTGCTCGTCGCGCACCAGGTCCTTCTCGCCGGCGACCACGAGCACCGGGATCTCGACCTGCGCGAGCGCGGCCGGGTCGATGTGGGGGTCGTCGGTCATCAGTGCGAACCGTTCGGCGGTGGCCCGTGCCGCGGGCAGCAGCGGGCCCAGGCCTCGCAGCGCGGTGTGCATCACGCGCGTCCGGCGCAGCGTGCCGGCCCTCATTCCGGCGGGGAACAGGTTGGCACCGACGACGATCAGCCGGCCCAGCCGCCCCGGGTGCCGCAGGGCCAGCTCGAGGGCGACGTTGCCGCCGTCGGAGAAGCCGAGCAGGTCGATCCCGGCCAGTCCCAGTGCTCCGAGCGCCGTATCGACGTCGTCGGCGATGCGGGCGATGGTCAGCGGCCCCTCGCCGCGCGGCGAGCCGCCATGACCGGTGGAGTCGATGCCGACCAGCCGGTGGTGCGGGGCCAGGAACGGCGCCATCGCGTCGAACACGCGGTGCGACTCGCCGTTGCCGTGGAGCAGCGCCAGAGGCCGGCCGCTGCCGATCTCGTCGACCCAGAGGGGCCCCGCCATCGCGCCCACGTGACGAGCCTAGGGTCGGCGCAGATCCACCAGGACCTCGTCGTGCGAGGTCTGGGGAAACATGTCCAGCAGCCGCGCACGCACCGGCCGCAGCGACGGCATCGCCGCCAGGTCGGCGACCAGGCTCTCCGCGTTGCACGACGAGTACAGGACTCGCCTCACCCCCGCGGCTTCGAGCCAGGTCGCGAGTGCCGTGCCGATGCCCCGGCGAGGCGGGTTGACCACGACGGCGTCGGGCACGTGGGCCGACGAGACCGCGAACGCCGTCGCGTCGCCCGCGACGAACTGCGCGGCCAGCCCGGCGTCGGCGGCCGAGCGCCGGGCGCCGGCCACGGCCGCCTCACTCGTCTCCACTCCCAGCACCGAGCAGCCCGGCCCCGCCTGCGCCGCTGCGTGCAGCGCGAATCCCCCGACGCCGCAGTAGAGGTCCCACAGGGAGGACGGCGGGTCGTCCGCGAGCCAGGCGGCGGCCTGGCGGTAGAGGGCGGAGGCGACCGCCGTGTTCGTCTGGAAGAAGCCCTGCGGACGCAGCCACAGGTCGACCCCGTTCAGCGTCATCCGGAGGGCCTCGGCCTGCGTGAGCGGGATCTCGCGCTCACCCTCGAGCAGCGCCGCGTGCGCCGGGAGCAGGTTGACGGAGGCGACCGCCACCTGCGGCAGCCGGTTCAGCAGCCACGGCAGGTGCTTGCGGATGCGCGCCAGCGACTCCGTGGAGCGCAGTACGAACCGCACCATCAGCTCGCCGTCCGGCGAGACGGTCACCAGCAGGTGCTTGAGCTCGCCGCTGCGCTCGGGCACCGCGTACGGCACCAGGCCGGCCCGGGTGACGAACTCGGCGAGTGCCGGGAACGCGGCGGTGAGCCGGGCGTCGTAGAGCAGGCAGTCCTGCAGGTCGACTCCGCGGTGGTCCGCGTCGAGGATGCCGAGGGTCGGCGCCGCGACGGTGCCACCGACGACCAGCTTGGCCTTGTTCCGGTAGCACCGCTCCGCGCTCGCGAGCGGGGGGTCCCATCGCAGGTCCTCGTACGCGGCGAGAAGCGCCCGGCGCTGGGCCTGCTTGCCCGCCAGCTGGTCCGCGTACGGCAGGGCCAGGAGCGTGCACGAGCGGCACCGGCCTTCGTCGTACGCAGGACAGAACACCTGACGAGCCTACGGGCGGTCGCGGGCCGGACACCCCGGCCGGCCGCCCAGCCTCCGGGGCCAGGATGGGCGGCACGACGAAGGAGGGTGCCATGCCGCGGATCGGCAGCTCTGACCTTGACGTCCTGCCCCTGGCGGTGGGCGGCAACGTGTTCGGCTGGACGGCCGACGAGCCGACGAGTTACGCGCTGCTCGACGCGTTCACGCAGCGGCCACGGGTCGTCATCGACACGGCCGACGGCTACAACCACTGGGTGCCGGGCCACACGGGCGGCGAGAGCGAGACGATCATCGGCTCCTGGCTCGCGGCACGGCCCGGGGCGCGCGAGCGGGTGGTGCTGGCGACGAAGGTGTCGACGCACCCGCAGTTCCGCGGGTTGGCCGCCGCGAACGTCGCCGCAGCGGCGCGGGCCTCGCTGACGCGGTTGGGCACCGACGTCATCGACCTGTACTGGGCCCACTTCGACGATGCGTCGGTGCCGCTCGAGGAGACGGCCGCCGCCTTCTCGCGGCTGGTGGACGAGGGGCTGGTGCGCTACATCGGCCTCTCGAACTACTCGGCGGAGCGGATCGACGAGTGGTTCGCGATCGCGCAGCGGGAAAGTCTGCATCGGCCGGTGGCGCACCAACCGGGGTACAACCTGGTGGAGCGGGGCTACGAGACCGCCTCACGCCCGGCCGCGCAGCGGCACGGCCTCGGGGTGCTCCCCTACTACGCGCTGGCCTCGGGCTTCCTCTCCGGCAAGTACCGGCCGGACCAGCCGACGCCGGCGACGCCGCGTGCCACCCGCGCCGCCGGGTTGCTGGACGATCGCGGCCGGGCGGTGCTGGCGGCGCTCGACGAGGTGGCGAGCGCGCACGGGGTCGAGGTGGCCACGGTGGCGCTCGCGTGGCTGCGCGTGCAGCCGACCGTCGTCGCGCCCATCGTCAGCGCGTCACGGGTGGAGCAGGTGCCGGCGCTGCTGGCGTCGATCGACCTGGACCTGACGGCCGACGAGCTCGCCGCGCTGACCGCTGCCTGAGCAGCGCCGAGCGCCGTACTCGATTGCCGACTGCGGGGGAAACACCGCCGGCACTCGGCGGACGACACCGGCGTTCGGCGAGGATGGGCCGGTGCGGCTCGCGCAGTGGGTGACGGAGCAGGACGAGCGCAAGGCGCTGCGTCGGCTCCGGCGCGAGCTGTCGACGTTGGGCGAGTCCCGCCGAGAGCTCGACGGGATCGTCGAGCAGCAGCTGGGCCTGACGGTGCACGACGAGCAGTGGCTCGCCGTGCTGGTGCTGCTCGACGGGCGCGCGGCCAACCTCGACACCGGCGAGGGCAAGACGCTCGTGGGCGCGCTCGCCGCGATCCTGGAGGCGCGGCGTGGCCGGCGGGTCCACGTCGCGACCGTCAACGACTACCTCGCCGCCCGGGACGCGGCGTGGATGGGTCCGGTGTACGAGGCGGCGGGGCTCACGGTCTCGTCGGTCACCTCCACGCTGCCCACCGACGGGCGGCGGGCGGCCTACCGCGCGGACGTGGTCTACGCGCCGCTGACGGAGATCGGCTTCGACCTGCTGCGCGACGGGCTCGTCGAACGCGAGGAGGACCGGGTCCTCGACGGGCTGGACCTCCTGGTCGTCGACGAGCTCGACTGCCTGCTGGTGGACCAGGCGCGCGTGCCGCTCGTCGTCGCCGGCGCCTGGGGCGAGCGAGAGGGCGAGCTCGCCGTCCGCGCCGGCGAGGTGGTCGAGGGCCTGGTGCCGCGCGCGGACTTCGAGGTGGACGAGGGACGGACCGCGGTCTGGCTGACGGAGCGCGGCATCGCGCGCGTGGAGCGGTCGTTCGGGGGCCGTGGGCTGTACGACGACGGGCACGCCGAGCTGCTCACCGCCGTGAACCTGGCGCTGCACGCACGCGCGCTCGTCGAGCGGGACGTCGACTACCTGGTGGTCGACGGGACCGTGAAGCTCGTCGACACGGCGCGCGGACGCGTCGCCCACCTGCGGCGCTGGCCCGACGGGCTGCAGGAGGCCGTCGAGGTCCGTGAGCGCCTGCAGCGCTCCGAGGCCGGCGTGATCCTCGACCAGACGACGGTCCCGGCCCTGACGCTGGCGTACCGGTCGGCGGTGGGGATGAGCGGCACGGCGGCGGGCGCACGGGAGGAGCTCGACACCCTGTACCGGCTCCAAGTGGTGCGGGTGCCGCCGCACCGGCCGTGCGTGCGGGTCGACGAGCCGGTGCGGACCTTCGCCGACGGCGACGCGGCCGATGTCGCGCTCGTCGGGCGCACGGCGGAAGCGCACCGGGCCGGGCAGCCGGTCCTGATCGGCACCCAGTCGGTCGCGGCGTCGGAGCACCTGTCGGGGCTGCTGAGGACCGCGGGCGTGCCGCACGTGGTGCTCAACGCGAAGAACGACGCGGCGGAGGCCGAGCTCGTCGCCCGCGCGGGCCGGCTGGGGGCGGTGACCGTCTCGACGCAGATGGCGGGGCGCGGCACGGACATCCGGCTCGACGACGGCGCAGCGCAGCGCGGTGGGCTGCTGGTGCTCTCCCGCGCGCTCTACCCGTCGTCGCGGCTCGACGACCAGCTGCGGGGCCGCTCCGGCCGGCAGGGCGACCCGGGCACGTCGGCCGTGTACGCCGCGGCCGACGACGCGATCCCGGATGCCCACGCCCAGCGGGTCGCCGAGGGGCAAGACCTGGCGACGCTCCAGAACACCTGGCGGTACAACGCGGTGGTCGCAGCGCAGCGGGCCGCCGTGCAGAAGGAGCGGTCGCGGATCGTCGCGCGGGACGACGACCTGTGGCGGCGGGTTCGGCTGGCGGTGCTCGACCGGGCGTGGAGCGACCACCTGGGGCTGCTGACCGACCTGCGCGAGACGATCCACCTGCGCGTCCTGGCGCGGATGAACCCGTGGCTGACGTTCAACCACGACGCCGAGGAGGCATTCGCGTCGTTGCTCGACGACGCGCGCGACGAGGCCGAGCGGCTGCTGTCGGAGAACCCCGACGCGGCCGACCTGGCGGATCTCGGCCTGCACCGCCCGTCGGCGACCTGGACCTACGTGCTCCAGGACATGGTGCTGGGCGACGAGCTCGACCGGATCACCCGGGCGCTGCGCCGCGGCGTGGACCGGCTCACTGGTCGCGACGCTGCAGCCGACTGATCGGGAACCCGAAGATCGACGGCGGCTGCGGCGCCAGCTCGTCGTAGCTGATGCCCACCCGCGGCAGGTCGTCGGCCTCCCGCGGCGGGCCCACCCAGACGCGCCACCACTGGCCGTCCCAGTAGACCTCCCCGTCGGCGACCAGGGGCGCGCTGCCCGCGGCGACCAGCTGGCCGCGCATCAGGGCCAGGTGCGTCGCCGGCACGAACCCGACGTACCGGTTGCGCCACGCCACCACCACCCGCTCGACAGCACCAGCCGAGAACGTCAGCTCGGCCGGCACCGGGGCGTCCTTCGTCTCGCGCACGTGCAGCGCTGACTTGATCGCCGTCTGGAGCGCGGGTGCTTCGGTCGCGACGAACCCCGTACCGACGTCGGCGGTGACAGGCTCGGCGTGGTGCCGGAACAGGCTCACCCTTGAATGGTCCCACCGTCTGCCGGCTCGGCGAGATCGGGGTACGTTCGCCAGGGCGTCCGTTCACGCCTGGCGAGGGAGTGCGCAGGTGACGGTTGACGTTGCGGGCGGAGCCGGCCCCCGGCCTGCGCTGCGACGGGCGGGCAAGAGGCTCCGCGTCGTCGTGGTGATCCCGTGCCTCGACGACGCCACGTTCCTGCGCGCCTGCCTCGACGCGCTCGCCCACCAGACCCGGCGGGCCGACGAGGTGCTCGTCGTCGACAACGGCTCCACGGACGGCAGCCGGGACGTCGCGCGACGCTGCGGTGCGACGTTGGCGGTGCAGCGCCGCCGCGGCATCTGGCCTGCAGCGGCCCGCGGCTACGACATCGCCAGCCGCACTGCCGACGTGATCGCCCGGCTCGACGCCGACTCGGTGCCGCCCCTGGACTGGGTCGAACGGGTCGCGGCTGCCTTCGAGCACGATCCCCGCCTGGATGCCCTCACCGGCTCGGCACAGTTCTACGGTGGACGCCGCCTGGTGAACTTCATCGGCGAGCACTACTACATCGGGGCGATGTACGCCGTGCTGACCCCGGCGTTCGGGCATCCGCCGGTGTTCGGGTCGAACTTCGCCATGCGCACGCGGCTGTGGCGCCGGGTGCGGCCCTACGTCGCGGCCGACGACGGCCGGATCCACGACGACCTCGACCTCTCGATCCGGTTCCCGCCGGGCACGTGCGTGGTGTACGACCCGACCCTGACGATGCCGGTCTCGGCGCGCCCGTTCGCATCGCGGGCCGCACTGGGGCTGCGGCTGCGCAAGGCGTTGTGGACCTTCGAGCGCTCGTGGCCGGCGGGCGCGCCGTGGGTCAAGCGCGGCTGGATGCCGCCGGCCCAGACGCGCGTCCGGGACCGCGTCCGCTCGTCGTGAGGAACTCGACTAGGTCCGCCGCCATCCGGCCCGGCACCGTCTCCATCGGCGAGTGCCCGGTCGCGTAGATGCGGCAGCGGGCGCCGATCCGCGCGGCGAAGGCCTCGTGCTTGTCGGCGGTCCAGAGGTCGCCCGTCCCGGCGGTGACCAGCATCGGCACCCCCGAGGACCGCAGCCGCGCCTCGACGTCCGGCACGGCCATCATCGCGGCCATCGCGTCCGGCACGGACTCCGGCCGCGTGAACTGGAGGCGATGCCTGACCAGGCGCACCCGGGTGGCCGTGGCGCGGTTGAGGTTCCAGCGGATGCCCCAGGTCATCAGCGCGGCGGCCACCTTCGGCCCGACGACGAGGGCCAGCGGCCCGACGATCCGGACGGCCGCCAGCGCGTTGCCGGCCAGTGGCGGGGCGGAGACCAGCATCACGCTGCGCACCAGGCTGCGGCGCCGCACGACGAGCTGCGTGGCCACCATGCCGGCGAAGGAGTACCCGATCACGTGGGCCGGCCCGTACGCGTCGAGGAGGGCCTTGGCGTCGCGCACGTGGAGCTTGAGGCTGTACGTGCCCCCGTGGGTGGGCCCCGCGCCGTGCGACTCGTACTGTCCGGCCAGGTCCACCGCGATCACCCGGTAGCCCCGCGCCGCCAACAGCGGGCCGACCAGCGCGAAGTCCTCCTTCGAGCCGGTGACCCCGGGCAGGGCGAGCACTGTCTCGCCGTCCTTCGGGCCCCATTCGGCGAGCGCCAGCTTGCCGCTCGGCGCCTCGAACCAGCCGGTGCGGGTGCCGGGCGGCAGCGTGAGCCAGTCGAAGGCGTCGACCTGCTCCGGGGTCGGCCAGGCGGGGTCGCCGCCCGTCGGGTGCCCGTCGCTCATCGTCGCCGTCCTTCGTCCCGCCGCCTCGCCGCGCAGGCGCTGTGACCTGCCTGGGAGAGGCTACCCGCGCCCCGGCTGAGCACATCCGGAGCGGTCAGGATGCCCGCGGGCCCTGGCAGCGTTGCACCGGCCATGAAGAACATCGGGTTCCTGTCGTTCGGCCACTGGACGCCGTCGCCGTCGTCGCACACGCGCTCCGCCGGGGACGCGCTCACACAGTCGCTGGAGCTGGCGGTCGCCGCCGAGGAGCTGGGCGCCGACGGCGCCTATTTCCGCGTCCACCACTTCGCCCGGCAGCTGGGCTCGCCGTTCCCGCTGCTGGCGGCGATCGGCGCACGAACCAGCCGCATCGAGATCGGCACGGCCGTGGTCGACATGCGCTACGAGAACCCGATGTACATGGCGGAGGACGCCGGCGCGGCGGACCTGCTGGCCGGCGGGCGGCTCCAGCTCGGCATCAGCCGCGGCTCCCCCGAGCAGGTGATCGACGGCTTCCGCTACTTCGGCTACGAGCCCGCCGAGGGCTCGTCGGACGCGGACATGGCCCGCAACCACACCGAGGTGTTCCTCAAGGTGATCGAGGGCGCGGCGTTCGCCCAGCCCAACCCTCGGCCCATGTTCCCCAACCCGCCGGGCATGCTGCGCCTCGAGCCGTACTCCGAGGGGCTGCGGGAGCGGATCTGGTGGGGCGCCGGGTCGGACGCCACTGCCCGGTGGGCCGCCGAGCTCGGGATGAACCTCATGAGCTCCACGCTCAAGAACGACGAGTCGGGCAAGCCGTTCCACATCCAGCAGGCCGAGCAGATCCAGGCCTTTCGCGACACCTGGAAGGAGGCGGGGCACGAGCGCGAGCCGCGCGTCTCGGTGAGCCGCAGCATCTTCGCGCTCGTCGACGACCGCGACCGCGCCTACTTCGGCCACGGCGGGGACGACGAGGACATGGTGGGCTACATCGACCCCACCACCCGCGCGATCTTCGGCCGCTCGTACGCCGCGGAGCCGGACCGGCTCATCGAGGAGCTCCAGGGCGACGAGGCCATCGCGGCCGCCGACACCCTGCTCCTGACCGTGCCGAACCAGCTCGGCGTCGACTACAACGCCCACGTGCTGGAGTCGATCCTCACGCACGTCGCCCCGGGACTCGGCTGGCGCTGAGTCGCGCCGCCTGGCCGTCAGCAGTCAGGCGCCCGATCGAGCTGTTGACCTGAGTCGTCTCCTCGCGAGACCGCGCCCGAGGCTCGTTCCGCAGGACGACGACCTGGTCGGCAAACGTCATCCTGCGGTTGGTGGCGCTTGGCTCCGTACGGAGAGACGATCGACGCATGGCCCGAGTCGTCGAACGCCATCCCGCCCTTCGATGGGCAGCCCCTCTCGCCGCCGTGGTCGTCGCGGCCGGCATCGGCCTGGCCGGTGCGGCCGCCGCCTCGGCCGACGACAGTCCGAACCTGCCGGATCGCACCGCCGCACAGCTGCTGGCCGATCTGGCGCTGCCGACCACGATGACGCTCTCGGGCACCGTTGCCGTGCACGCCGACCTCGGCCTGCCGGAGATCCCCGGCCTGACGGACAAGGTGGGCGGCACAGGGGTAGTTCCCGATGACGCGGGCACCGTCGCGCCTGGTAGCCGGCTCAACGGCGGCGGTGCGCAGGCTGCGGTCGTCGACCTGCTGACCGGCGACAACACGCTGCGCGTCTGGTCGGACGGCCCGGAGCACAAGCGGGTCGCCATCCTCGGGGACGGCACCGAGACCGACCTGATCCGCAACGGTGCCGACCTGTGGCTCTGGCAGAGTGCCGACCGCTCGGTGCTCCACGCGACCATCCCCGAGTTCTCGGCCACGGACGGGCTCCCCCCGCGCGACCTGGCCGGCCTCGAGGCGTTCGGCAAGCCCCTCGACCTCAGCATGATCCCGACCGACCCCGAGGCCGCCGCGACCCTCGCTCTCGCCGCGGCCGACACGAGCACGGAGGTGACGGTCGGCGACACCACGACCGTTGCGGGCCGCGACGCCTACCAGCTCGTGGCGACACCGCGCAGCGAGGACACGCTCGTCGAGCAGGTCGTCGTCGCGATCGACGCCGAGACCCACCTGCCGTTGCGCGTCGAGGTGTTCTCGACGCAGCGCGACGACCCTGCGCTCTCCGTCGCCTACACGGATCTCAGCTACGAGACCCCGGCGGCGGACGTCTTCGTGTTCACTCCCCCGGACGGCGCCACGGTCAGCGAGGTTCCGCTCCTGCCGACCGATGCCGGCAAGCCCGGGCGCGACGGCGCCAAGCCCGACGTCACCGTCACCGGCGAGGGCTGGTCCACGGTCGTGGTCGCGAAGGCGCCCGAGTCGCCGGCGGCCGACGACGAGGCCGCCGCGTCGATCCTCGACGCGCTGCCCGAGGTCAGCGGCTCGTGGGGCACCGGCCACGCGCTGAGCGGCACCCTCTTCTCGGTGATCGTCACCGACGACGGCCGCGTCGCCGCCGGCGCCGTGCCCGTCAGCGTGCTGGAGGACGCCCTGGCTCAGGCCACCCCGTGACGGCGGCTCTCACCACGAGCGGCCTGACCAAGCGCTTCGGCAACCAGACGGTGGTCGACGGCATCGACCTCGACGTTCCGGCCGGCGCCGTGTACGGGTTCCTCGGCCCCAACGGCTCGGGCAAGACGACGACGATCCGCATGGTGCTCGGCCTGGTACGCCCCGACGCGGGCGGCGTGGAACTCCTCGGGCGGCCGATGCCGGGCGACCTGCAGGCCGTGCTGCCGAAGGTCGGCGCGCTCGTCGAAGGCCCGGCCTTCCATCCCTACCTGTCCGGCCGCGCCAACCTCGCCCGGCTGGACGCGGCCGATGCGCACGCCGACCCCCGGACCTCGCGGCGGCGCACCGACGCCGCGCTCGACCGCGTCGGCCTGCTGCACGCCGCGAGCAAGAAGTACCGCGCCTACTCCCTCGGCATGCGACAGCGGCTGGCGATCGCGGCCACGCTGCTGGTGCCCAGGCAGATGCTGGTGCTCGACGAGCCCACCAACGGCCTGGACCCCCAGGGCACCCGTGAGGTGCGCAACCTGGTCGCCTCGCTCGGCGCCGAGGGCACCACGGTGCTCGTCTCGAGCCACCTGCTGGCGGAGGTCGAGCAGATCTGCTCGCACGTCGGCGTGATGCGCACGGGCCGGCTCGTCGCCCAGGGCGAGGTCACCGAGCTGCGCGCGGCACGGCGGGCCACCGCCCGCGTCGTCACGGCCGATCGCGAGCTCGCCGCGCGCACGCTGGCCGCCGCCGGCCTGACGGAGGTCCTGGTGTCCGACGACGGCGCCACCGGCCTGCTCGACGCCACGCCCCCCGAGTCGGTGGTGTCCGCGCTGGTGGAGGCCGGGGTTGCCGTGCGCGAGTTCGTGCTGCGCCGCCCGACCCTGGAAGACCTGTTCATCGAGCTGACCGGCGAGGGCTTCGATGCTGGCGAGTAGCTGGCGCTTCCTGCGCTCCGAGCTGCGGCTGATCCTGTCGCGGCGTCGCAACAAGGCGGGGCTCGCCGTCCTCGCCGCACTCCCCGTCGTCATGGCGATCGCCGTGAAGCTGGCCAACCCCAGCTCGGAGGGCGAGGGTGCGGGCTTCCTGTCCCAGATCGTCGGCAACGGCTTCTTCGTCGCGCTGGCCGCCCTCGCCGTCGAGATCGGGCTGTTCCTGCCGCTGGCGATGGCGATGCTCTCCGGCGACGCGATCGCGGGCGAGGCGAACATCGGCACGCTGCGCGGGTTGCTCACCGTGCCCGTCGGCCGCACGCGGCTCCTGGTGACCAAGTACCTGGGCCTGGTGCTCGGCGGGCTGATCGGGGTGCTCGTCGTCATCGTCGCCGGCCTCGCCGCCGGTGCCGCCCTCTTCGGCCTGCATCCTGTGGTGACGCTCTCGGGCACCACGCTCCCGCTGATCGAGGGCGTCGGCCGTCTGCTGCTCGCCGGTCTCTACGTGGGGGCGTTCCTGGCCGCTCTGGCCGCCATCGGCCTGTTCATCTCGACGCTGACCGAGCAGCCGCTCGGCGCCGCGGTCGCCCTCGCGATCGTCAGCACCACGATGTGGATCCTCGACGCGATCCCGCAGCTGGACTGGCTGCATCCGTGGCTGCTGGTGGACAAGCAGGTCGCCTTCGCGGACCTGCTGCGCGACCCGGTCTACTGGCCCACGATGCAGCTCGGCCTGCTGACCGACCTCGCCTACGTCGTCGTGTTCGGCCTGGCCGCCTGGGCGCGCTTCTCGGACAAGGACATCACCGGCTGACGGGCGGCGCGCGGTGCGCCAGCGCGGCGTTCGCCCGTTGCGGCAGGACGACGAGGAGGGTGGCAGCCGCGATCGCGGCGATCGCCGCGTAGGTGGGCCAGCGGACGCCGACGCCGCGGGCGACGTCGAGGACCACGGCGGTGACCATCTGGCCGCCGACGGCCGCCAGGGTCAGCGCGAACGTCCCCAGGTGCCGCACCGCCCAGGCCGAGGCGACGGTGATGAACGCGCCGAGCGGGCCGCCGAGGTAGAGCCACCACTGGTCCGCCCCGGGCATCGCGACCTCACCCAGCCTGCCGAGGGCCGCCACGACCCCCACCACCGCCGTGATGCCGACGAAGCCGCCGGTGCAGGAGGTGACGCCGGCGAGGACGGCGTCACCGGAGATCTGCGTGATGCGTCCGTTGCCGGCCTGCTGGATCGCCAGCGCGAGGCCGGAGAGGAACAGCGCGACGCCGAGGCCGACGGCCAGCCCCACACCGACCCCGGAGCCGGAGCCCGACACCACCGCGAGCGCGAGGCCCGCGATGGCGGTGATGCCCGCGAGCAGCCGCCGGGGCGTCAGGCCGAGGGCCGTGTCCACACCCCAGCCCCGGGCGTCGAAGGCCAGGCCGGCGACCGTCTGCCCGGCGACGGTGCACACGGCCGCCACCGCGACGCCGACGTGCGGCACGCCGAGCGCGGTGAACACCACGATCGGGATGCTGCTCGTGCCCACCGCGAACCACCACCAGCGCCCGTCGCGGCGCACGGTCGCCACCGAGAACGCCGCACGGCGCCTCAACACCGTGACCAGCAACAACATGCCGACCGTCCCGGCGTAGGAGACCCAGCTCGCGACCAGCGCACCCGCGCCGGCCGAGCCGAGGTCCCCGTTGAAGCGGCCCTGCGCGGCGGCGAGCCCGCCGGCCGCCACGGCCAGGGCGACGGCGGGAAGGACGAGCGACCGCACAGCCGCTGACTCGGTGGTCGCCACCTCGCGACCCTATCGGCGCTCCGCGGTCAGGTCCGCCAGTCGGCGGTCCAGCAGGCGGGCATCGGCGGGCGAGCGCACGAGGTTGCGGGCAGCGCGCAGGGCTTCGGCTGCTTCGTGGGGCCGCCCGGCACGGCGCAGCAGCTCGCCGCGCACGGCGTCCAGCACGTGACTGCCGGCGAGCTCGGCGGGCCGGCCGATCTCGTCGAGCGCGGCGAGCCCGGCCTCGGGGCCGGACCGCACCGCCACCGCCACCGCCCGGTTCAGTGCCACCACGGGCGACGGACGGATCGCGAGGAGCCGGTCGTACAGGTGCACCATCAGTGCCCAGTCGGTGTCGGCCGCGGTCGTGGCCCGGGCGTGCTGGGCCGCGAGCGCTGCCTGGAGCACGTACCAGCCGTCGCCCTCCAGCAGTGCGGAGCGCGCCAGCACCAGCCCCTCCCCGATCGCCGCCCGGTCCCACAGCGAGCGGTCCTGGTCCTCGAGCAGCACCACCTCGCCGTCGGCGGAGAACCGGGCGGCCCGGCGCGACCACTGGAGCAGCAGCAGCGCCAGCAACCCGCGCGCCTCGGCGCTGCGCGGGTCCTCGGCGACGAGCAGCCGGGCGAGCCGGATCGCCTCGGCCGCGAGGTCGTCGCGCACGTCCTGGCCGTTCGAGGGCGCATACGCCTCCGTGAACACCAGGTACACCACCGCGAGCACCCCGCCGAGGCGCTCCTGGCGCAGGCCCGGCGGCGGAACGCGGTACGGGATGCCGGCGTGGGCGATCTTCTGCTTGGCGCGCAGCATCCGCTGGGACACCGTGGCCTCGCCCACCAGGAACAGCCGCGCGATCTCGGCCGTGGTCAGGCCCATCACCGCCCGCAGCGTGAGGGCGACCCGGCCCTCCGTCGGCAGGGCGGGATGGCAGCAGGTGAACAGCAGCCGCAGGCGCTCGTCGTCCTCGTCGTCCTCCCCCGGCGGCACGGCGAGGGTGGCCGCCTGCGCCGAGCGCGCCTCCTCCGTGCGCCGGCGACGCAGCACGTCCAGCGCGCGGTTGCGCGCGGCGGTGACCAGCCACGCCCCGGGGTTGCGGGGCACGCCGTCGCGCTCCCAGGCGTCGAGGGCGCGCACGAAGGCGTCCTGCGCGCAGTCCTCCGCCAGGGTCCAGTCGCCGGTGAGGCGGACCACCGTGCCGAACACCACCGCCCACTCGCCGCGGGGGGGGGGGGGCCCGGCGGGGGGCCCCCCCCCG
>JAEXPS010000158.1 GCA_023438885.1 Actinomycetes bacterium | reverse complement strand
GCGCGATGGCCTGTGCGGCCGTGGTGGCCGGCGTCGGTGCCGCCACCGCCCTGGCCTGGATCGGCTCGGGCCACCCACGGCCGGCCAGCTTCGCCGTCGTGGCGCTGCTCCTCGGGGCGTGTGGTGCCGCAGAGCTCGGGCGGGAGGCCAGGTCGACGAGGTGGCTCGCGGTCGCGATCGCGCTGGTCGCCGCGCTGGGCCTCGCGAACCTCGTCGTCAACGGCGTGGCCGACGACAGGTACGCCACGTGGCTCGACGCCGTGCTCGCCCTCGGCCTGCCGGCGCTCGCGGTGTGGGCTCTCGTCATGCCCGCGGCAGGACGAACCCTGGCGACGCGCGTGGACTTCACCGGCGACTCCACCGACCTGTAGGGGTGGGGTTGTCCTCACCCCACTCCGGTGGCTAAGTCCGTGGTGGTGAGGTTCGCGGGTTCCTACGGTTGAGCACGTGAACAGCCAGACCTACGACGACGCCATCGTCCTGTGGCCGCTCGGCGCCGTGTGGAGCCGCACGTGGCGCGGGATCGCCGTCGCCTCGCTCCACATCTTCATGCTGATCGCCACGATGGTGGTCGCCAGCGTCGGGGTGTCCCTCTCGCTGGGACTGCTGCCGCTCGCGCTCGCCGGCGTCCCGGTGTTCGGGTTGACGGTGATCGCGGCCCGCGGCCTGGCGACTGCGGAGCGCTCGCGCGCCGAGGGGATGCTCGGGCTCGTCGTCGAACCGCCGCAGTGGCCGGCCGTGGTCGCCGAGAAGTGGCCGTGGTCGGGCGCGATCCGCGCCGCCCGGATGGGGGCGACCTGGCGGATGCTGGCCTACGAGGGCCTCACCCTGCCGATCGTCGGCTCCGTGCTCACCGTCGTGGCGCTCGCCTTCCCCGGCTTCGGACTCGGCGCGATCGTCACACCCTGGGTCTTCGGCGAGGGTGGGCTGACGAACTCGGGCAACTACGCGTGGACGGGCCTCGGGCTGCTCGCCCTCGCGCTGACCCCGCTGGTGGTCCAGCTGACCACCAAGGCCTGGGTCGGCCTGGTGCGCTCGCACCTGGGCGCCGGCCACACCGCCGAGCTGACCGAGCGGGTCGAGACCCTCACGGTCTCCCGCGACGCCCTGGCGCAGGCCGCCGAGGCCGAGCGCGCCCGGATCGAGCGCGACCTGCACGACGGAGCTCAGCAGCGGCTGGTGTCCCTGACGATGAATCTCGGCATCGCCCGGGCGCGCATGGAGCGCGACCCGCAGGCCGCCACCGAGCACGTCGCCGCCGCGCACGAGGACGCCAAGGCCGCCCTCACCGAGCTGCGCGACCTCGCCCGTGGCATCCACCCGGTGATCCTGGCCGACCGCGGCCTCGACGCCGCGCTGTCGGCGATCGCGGCACGCTGTCCGGTCCCGGTGCGGGTGGGCGTCTGGGTGGAGCCGCGCCCGCCGGCGACGATCGAGGCGGTGGCGTACTTCGTCGTCGCCGAGGCCCTGACGAACGTGGCCCGGCACTCGGGTGCTCAGCACGCCTGGATCAGCGTCACGCGTGAGGGCGACACCCTGACGGTCGAGGTCGGCGACGACGGCAAGGGCGGTGCCGACGCCGCGAACGGCTCGGGCCTGGCCGGCCTGCGCAGCCGCGTCGCGGGTGCCGAGGGGACGTTCTCGGTGAGCAGCCCGGAGGGCGGGCCCACCGTGGTGAGGGCGGAGCTGCCGTGCGCGTCGTGATCGCCGAGGACCAGGTCCTCCTGCGCGAGGGGTTGACCCGCCTGCTGGCCGACGAGGGGTTCGACGTCGCCGCCGCCGTCGGGGACGGCGAGGCGCTGCTGCGGGCCGTCGAGGCCCAGCGCCCCGACGTGGTGGTGTGCGACGTGCGGATGCCGCCGACGTTCACCGACGAGGGCCTGCGGGCCGCGCTCGTCATCCGGTCGCAGTCCCCGGCCACCGGCGTGCTGGTGCTCAGCGCCTACGTCGAGGAGCGGTACGCCGTGGACCTGCTGGCCAGCAGCTCGTCAGGGGTCGGCTACCTGCTCAAGGACCGGGTGGGCGACGTGGCGCAGTTCCTCGACGCGGTCCGTCGTGTCGGGACGGGCGGCACGGCACTGGACCCCGAGGTGGTCGCACAGCTGCTCACCCGCACCAGCCGGCGCGACCCGCTGGAGTCGCTGACCTCGCGGGAGACCGAGGTGCTGGCGCTGATGGCCGAGGGCCGCTCCAACTCGGCGATCGCCTCGACGCTCTTCCTGTCCGGATCCGCGGTGGAGAAGCACATCTCCGCGATCTTCACCAAGCTCGGCCTGCCTGCGGCCGAGGACGACCACCGCCGCGTGCTCGCGGTCCTGCGCTACCTCGGAAGCTGACCGGAGACTCCCATGACCACGACACTCACCCCTCCCCCTGTGCCCGCGCCCGTCGCTCCGCGCCGCGGCACCAGCCCCTGGCTCGTCGTCGGCGCGATCGTCGGGGCCGTGATGGTGTTCCAAGCCGCCGTCTCCCTGGGTGCGCTCCTCGTGACGCACCGGGACACCCAGACGATCGACGCCGCGGGCGCGCCCCGCCTGGTGGTCGCCGTGGGGTCGGGCGACGTCACGATCACCGGCACCGACGGGGACCGGATCGCCGGCACCGCGGCGCGGCACTGGTCGTACGTCGAGCCGAAGCTGGAGGTCGCCGAGAAGGACGACGCGGTGCACGTGAGCGTCGGCTGCACCTGGTACACCAGCGGCTTCTGCAGCGCGGACATCGAGCTCTCCGTGCCCGAGGGCACGGTGGTCGACCTGCGCAGCAGCTCCGGCGACCTCACGGTCGCGGGCCTGCGCGCCGGCGCGACGCTGAGCGCCGACTCGGGGCGCGTCTCCGCCACCGACGTGGTCGGCGACGTGAGCGCCGAGAGCGACTCCGGGAACCTCCGGCTGACCGGCGTCACCGGCAACGTCATCGCGCACGCGGACTCCGGCCGGATCGAGGTGACGGACACCGCGGCACGGCAGGTCGAGGCTCGCAGCTCCTCCGGTGACATCCGGATCCAGCTGACCGACGACCCGCAGAGTGTCGACGCCCGCACCTCCTCCGGCTCCATCGCGATCCGGGTCCCGGACACCGCGCGCGTCGCCTACGCGCTCGACCTGCGCACCTCGTCGGGCGAGACGGCGACCGGGGTGCGCACCGATCCCTCGTCGTCCCGGACCATCCGGGCCCACACGTCCTCGGGCGACGTCGAGGTGACCTACTAGCGCCCCGTGCCGTCCACCGCCCACGTCTCGAGCGTCGCGACCTCGTCGGCCGTCAGGGGCGGCGCGGCGAGGGCCGCGACGTTCGACTCGAGCTGGGCCACGGAGCTGGCGCCGATCACCGCGGTGGTGACGCGCTGGTCGCGCAGCACCCAGGCCAGGGCCAGCTGGGCGAGCGTCTGGCCACGGCCGCGGGCGAACTCGTCGAGAGCGGCCGCCCGCGCCCGGTAGTCCGGGGTGAGGTTGGCCGACGAGAGGAACGCGCCCCAGGTCGCCCGCGAGCCGGCCGGCGCGCTGCCGGAGAGATAGCGGTCGGTGAGCAGACCTTGAGCCAGCGCCTGGAACACCACGGTGCCGACGCCGAGGTCGCCGACGACGTCGAGCAGCGACTCGCTCTCCCCCGGTCCGACGCGCTCGACATGCCGGTTGAACATCGAGTAGCTGGGCTGGTGCAGCAGCAGCGGCACCCCCATCTGCGCCAGCACGCCGTGCGCGGCGCGCGTCTGGGCCGCCGAGTAGTTCGAGACGCCGACGTACAGGGCCTTGCCCTGGCGCACCGCCTGCGCCAGGGCGCCCATCGACTCCTCGAGCGGTGTGTCCGGGTCCGGGCGGTGGTGGTAGAAGACGTCGACGTAGTCGAGCCCCATCCGGCGCAGCGACGCGTCGAGGGACGAGAGCAGGTACTTGCGCGAGCCGCCGTCCTGGTACGGGCCCACTCCCATCTCGTAGCCGGCCTTCGTCGCGATCACCAGCTCGTCGCGGTACGGGCGCAAGTCGCTGGCCAGGTGGCGGCCGAAGTTCTCCTCCGCGGCTCCGGGCGTGGGCCCGTAGTTGTTCGCGAGGTCGTAGTGGGTGATGCCCAGGTCGAGGGCCCGCCGCAGGATCGCCCGCTGCGTCTCGAAGAGGTTGCGGTCGCCGAAGTTCTGCCACAGCCCGAGGGAGACCGCCGGCAGGTCGAGGCCGGAGCGTCCCGCCCGCCGGTAGGTCATCGAGGAGTAGCGGGTGGCGGCGGCGAGGTACGGCTCCACGGTCGGCATCTCGGTCCTCTCGAGGTGGGAACGCTCGTCACCCTACTGAGAGGATCGCGGGGTGCTGCACGTCGTGTTCTACGAGCCCCGGATCGCCGGGAACACCGGCAACGCGATCAGGATGGTCAGCGGCACGGGTGCCATGCTCCACCTCGTCGAACCCCTGGGGTTCGACCTGGCGGAGGCCAAGCTGCGCCGCGCCGGGCTCGACTACCACGACCTGGCGCAGGTCGTGGTGCACCCCTGCCTGGACCACGCACTGGCGGCAACCGGCCGGGTGTTCGCCTTCACCACGCAGGCTACCCGCCGCTACACCGAGGTCGACTGGGCCGACGGCGACGCCCTGCTGTTCGGCCCCGAGCCCACCGGCCTGCCGCCCCAGGCTCGGGCGCACCCCCGGGTGGTCGGCGAGGTCCGCATCCCGATGCTGCCCGGGCGCCGGTCCATGAACCTCTCGAACGCGGCCGCGGTGGCCACGTACGAGGCCTGGCGGGTGCTCGGCTTCCCGGGCGGCGTGTAGCGTCGCGTGAACTTCCGCGGTTCCCCGTGCGTTGGGGAGGCGGAACGACGAGTGAGGTGGAACGAGGCATGGCGCAGCTGATCGCGCGGGACGTGTGGGCCGGCTACGGGGCGACCCCGGTGCTGGCGGGCGTCAACCTGGAGCTGGCTCCGGGCGACGCGGTGGGTCTGATCGGACGGTCGGGGGTCGGCAAGTCGACGCTGATCGAGATCCTCGCCGGCAGCTTCGCGCCCGACCGGGGCTCGGTGACCTACGACGGCCGGCGCCTGGCCAAGCCGTCGAGGCGCGACAAGAAGTCGCTGCATGCGCGCGTGCGCGTGGTGCACCAGAACGGCCACGGCGCCGCGGACACGCTCGCGACGGTCGAACGCGCGGTGCGCTCGGCGCTGAGCGACGCGCGCTCCGCCGGCCGGTCCACGGGCATGGACGAGGTGCAGGCGCTCGCCGCGATGGAGCTGCCGGCCACGATGCTCAAGCGCAAGGTCGGCACCCTGTCCGGTGGCGAGCGCCAGCGCCTGGCCCTCGCGCTCGCGCTGGCGACCCGGCCCGAGGTGCTGCTGCTCGACGAGCCACTGACCGCGCTCGACCAGGCGACGCGCACCCAGCTCGCCGGCGTGCTCGGCGAGCGGCTCGCCGCGGAGAACACCGCCGTGGTCCTGGCCAGCCATGACGTGCGGCTCGTGCAGCAGCTCACCCGCACCGTGCACGTGCTGGCCGACGGGAAGCTCGTCGAGAGCGGCTCGCTCGCCGAGGTGCTGGCGAACCCGCAGCACCCGGACACGGTGGCGTTCGTCGAAGCGCTGCCCGAGGCCTCGCTGCGCTGGGAGGACTCGGCGCGAGCCGAGCGGTAGGGCGAACGCCCCCGCCGCTACCGGCGGGCGGGTGTCGAGTCGCGCAGCACCACGCCGGCGGGCACATGGAGCAGCCGCGGCTCGTCGGACGGTTCGGAGAGCGCGAGCCGCGTGGCGGCCACACCCATCTCCACGAGGGGGATGCGCACCGTCGTCAGGCCGGGCACCACGTCGCGCAACGTGGGGATGTCGGCGAACCCGGCGACGGCGACGTCGTCCGGCACGCGCAGCCCGTGGTCGCGCGCAGCCGCGAGGGCGCCCAGCGCCACGAGGTCGTTGGCCGCGAACACCAGCTGCGGCCGTTCGCCAGAGTCGAGCAGCGCGCGCATCGCCTGTTCACCGCCCTCGCGGCTGAAGGCGCTCTCGATCCTGCGGTGCGGCGGCACGGCGATGCCGTGGGCCGCCAGCTCGTCGAGGAAGGCCTCGCGGCGGGTGCGCGCGGTCAGGTGGTGCTCTGGCCCGCCCAGCACCGCGAAGTCCGTGTACCCGAGCCCGACGAGCGCGCGGGCCAGTTCGGCCGCACCCTTCCCGTTCTCCGCGACGACGCAGTCCACGCCCAGCACGGGCTCACCGATCACGGCGACCGCTCCGCCGACGGCCCGGTACAGGGCGATCGCGTGGCGCAGGTCGGCGAACCCGTGGCCGTCGTCGGTGCGACCGCCCGCGAGGATCACGGCCCGCGCCCGCTGGCGCTTCAGCAGGTCGACGAGCCTGACCTCCTGCGCCGGGTCGCGCTGCGTGCTGACCAGTGTCATCTGGAGCCCGGCGGCACCCGCGGCCTCCGCCACGCCCGCCGCGATCGACGCGAAGTACGGGTCGGCGATGTCATGGACCACCAGCCCCAACAACGTGGTGGCACCACGGGCCATCGCCTGGGCGTTGGCGTTGGGCGTGTAGTGCAGCTGCTGGGCGGCGGCGCGCACCCGGGCGCGCAGGTCGTCGCGCACGACTCGGGTGCTGCTGCCGTTGATGGCGCGCGATGCCGTGGCGAGCGAGACACCGGCCTCGCGGGCCACGTCGGCGAGCGTCACGGGTGCTGCCATGGCAGGAGGGTATCGGCACTCGAAGCGAGCGCACGGGCCGATCCACAGCCTTCGCCCAGCGCGGGCCGAACGGTGTTGTCGCTGGTGACGCCCACGTAAGGCCCCCGGCGACGGGTCGTCACCCCCTAGGCTGACACCGCCGCGCGGCGAGCGCGGCCGGCCTCGCGAAGCCGTAGGTCGCAGCGATGCCACGGGAGGCAAGCGTGTCGGACACTCGGCGCGCATCCATCACGGACGTCGCCCGGCGCGCGGGCGTGGCGGTGGCCACCGTGTCCAACGTGCTCAACCGGCCGGAGCGCGTGTCCGCGGCCACCCGCGAGCGCGTCGAGGCCGCGATCGCCGACCTGTGCTTCATGCGCAACGCGTCCGCTCGCCGGCTTCGGGCCGGCAGCATCCCCACCATCGGCGCGGTGGTGCTGGACATCGCGAACCCGTTCTTCACGGAGGTGGCGCGCGGGGTCGAGGACCGGCTCGCGGCCGACGACTACACGCTGATGCTCGCCTCGTCGGACGGCGACCCCGAGCGGGAGGCCCGTTACCTGCGCCTCTTCGAGTCGCACGGCGTCGCCGGCGTGCTCGTCACGCCCGCCGGGGACGATCTCGCCGCGATCCTCGCCGCCCGCGAGCGCGGCCTCGAGGTGGTGCTGCTCGACGCGACGTCCCCCGCGCTGCCCTCGGTCGGCGTCGACGACGTGCGTGGCGCCGCCATGGCGATCGAGCACCTGCTGTCGCTGGGCCACCGCCGCATCGGGTTCGTCAACGGCCCCGACACCCTGCGGCAGGCGACCGACCGGCGTGCGGGCGTCCACGCGGCCCTCGCCGCCGCGGGCCTGCACCCCGCCGACGCCCTGGTCGAGGTGCGGATCGACCGGCTGGACGCCACCGGCGGCGAGGCGGGCCTCGCCGCGCTGCTGGACGGTCCGCGGCCGACCGCCGTGCTGTGCGTCAACGACCTGGTGGCCGTCGGCGTGCTGCGGGCCCTGCACCGCCGGGGCCTGGCCGTGCCGGACGACATGGCGCTGGTGGGCTACGACGACGTGCTCGTCGTCGCCGAGCCGCTGGTGCCGCTGACCTCCGTGCGCCGGCCGACCCGCGAGCTGGGCCGGCGCGCGGCCGACCTGCTGCTCTGCCCGCCCGGCGGCCCGCAGCGGGTGCTCTTCGAACCGGAGCTGGTGGTCCGCGCCTCCACGGCGGGGGTCTCCGCCGGCGCCGTTCGCGCCCGGTGAAATCGTTTCAATAGGCTACGGCGGGGCGGCGCCCTCGACATCGGCGACCGCAGGACGAACCACGAGCACTGGGAGCAACGGTGACCCACGCGACCTGGCCGATCGGGCTGGACGGCCTCGGCTTCGGCGGCGACTACAACCCCGAGCAGTGGCCCGACGAGGTCCGCGTCGAGGACGTCGCGTGGATGCGGCAGGCCGGGGTCAACCTCGTCAGCCTCGCGATCTTCTCCTGGGCCACGATCGAGCCCGCCGAGGGCGTGTTCGAGTGGGAGTGGCTGGACACCGCGATGGACCGGCTGCACGCCGGCGGCATCCGCGTCGACCTGGCCACCGCCACCGCCAGCCCACCGCCGTGGCTGGCCACCAAGCACCCCGAGATCCTGCCGGTCCGCGCCGACGGCACCGTGCTGTGGCCCGGCGGGCGCCAGCACTACCGCATCTCGTCGCCGGTCTGGCGCCGGTACGCCGTCGCGATGGCCCGCCGCATCGCCGAGCGCTACGCCGACCACCCCGCCCTGGCGATGTGGCACGTCGACAACGAGATCGGCTGCCACGTCCCCCACGACTACTCCGACGACGCCGCCGTGGCGTTCCGCCGCTGGTTGCGCGCCCGGTACGGCACCGTCGAGGCGCTCAACGCCGCCTGGGGCACCGCCTTCTGGTCGCAGCGCTACAGCGACTTCGAGCAGGTGCTGCCGCCGCGCGCCGCCCCCACCTACGCCAACCCCACCCAGCAGCTCGACTTCGCCCGGTACTCCTCCGACGAGCTGCTCTCGTACTACACCGACATCCGCGACGCCCTGCGCGAGGTCACCCCGCACGTGCCCTGCACCACGAACTTCATGGTGATGGGCGGCACCGGCCCCATGGACTACCACCGCTGGGCGCCCGAGATGGACGTGGTCTCCAACGACCACTACGTGCGGGCCGACGACCCGCAGCCCCGCCTCGAGCTCGCCTTCTCCGCCGACCTGGTGCGCTCGCTGGCCGGCGGTGCGCCGTGGGTGCTCATGGAGCACTCGACCTCGGCGGTGAACTGGCAGGGCCGCAACCGCACCCGCACGCCCGACGAGTCGCTGCGCAACTCCCTGCAGCACCTGGCCCACGGCGCCGATGCGCTGCTGTTCTTCCAGTGGCGCCAGTCCGCCGCCGGGGCGGAGAAGTTCCACTCGGCGATGCTGCCCCACGCCGGCACCGACACCGACGTGTGGCGCAACACCGTGCGGCTGGGTTCGCTGCTGACGACCATCGGCGAGGTGCGCGGCTCCCGCGTCGACGCCCGCGCGGCGATCCTCTACGACTGGCCGTCCACGTGGGCCGCCCAGCTCGACTCGCACCCGACCGACCGGCTCGACGTGCGCCGCCTCGCCGTGGCGCTCCACTCCGCCCTGGCCCGCCGGGGCGTCGAGGTGGACGTGGTGCCGCCGACCGCCGACCTCGCTGGCTACGACCTGATCCTGGTCCCGGCGCTGTACCTGGTCACCGAGGCGGCAGCCGCCGGCCTGGCCGCCGCCACGGAACGCGGGGCGTCCGTGCTGGTCACCTTCTTCTCGGGCATCGCCGACGAGGACGACCACATCTACCTGGGTGGCTACCCCGGCGCCTTCCGCGACCTGCTCGGCGTGCGGACGCAGGAGTTCTGGGCGCTCCAGGACGGCGAGACCGTCACGCTCGACGACGGCACCACCGGCGAGCTCTGGTCGGAGAACGTCCGTGCGGACGACGACACCGCGGTGGTCCGCCGCTTCGCCGGCGGGCCGCTGGATGGGGTCCCTGCGCTGACGCGCCGGGCGGTCGGCGACGGCGCGGCCTGGTACCTGGCGACGTGGCCCGCGGACGCCGACGGCGTGCAGCGTGTCGTCGACGCGCTGGTGGCGGAGTCGGGTGTGCCCCTCGTCGTGCCCGACCTGCCGGAGGGCGTCGAGGTGACCCGCCGCGCGGCCGAGGACGGCCGCTCGTGGCTGTTCGTCCTCAACCACACGGATGCCGCCGTGACGCTCCCCGCCCACGGGCACGCGCTCGTCTCGGATACCCCGGTGGACGGCGAGCTCACCGTCGCCGCGGGCGCGGTCGAGGTGGTCCGCGAAGCCTGATCCCCCGCGCCTACGGCACCTGGCCGGCCGGCTCCGGCTCGGCCTTCGCCAGCCGGCTGTGCCGGTACGAGTACGTCGCGTAGATCAGCACGCCCGCCGCCAGCCAGGCGGCGAACCGCAGCCAGGTCAGCGTCGTCAGGTTGAGCATCAGCCAGATGCAGGCGAGCCCCGAGACGATCGGCAGCACCGGCGACCACGGCACGCGGAAGCCGCGCTCCAGGTCGGGGCGCGAGCGACGCAGCAGCGGGATGCCGAAGCTGACCAGCACGAATGCCGAGAGCGTGCCGATGTTGATCATCTCCGCGAGCACCTCCACCTGCGAGAGGCCGGCGATCACGGCGATCACCACGCCCGCGCCGACCTGCAGCCGCAGCGGGGTGCCGAACCGCGGCGCGGTACGCGAGAGTCCCCGCGGCAGCAGCCCGTCGCGGCTCATCGCGAAGACGATGCGCGTCAGCCCCAGCATCAGCACCATGAGCACGCTCGTCAGGCCCAGCACGATCCCGACGGAGATCACCTTGCCGGCCCAGTCGGCGCCGACCAGCACGAACGCCGTCGTCAGCGAGGGGCTCTCGCTGGCGGCGAGGTCCGTGTACGGCACCATCCCGGTGACCACGATGGTGACGAGGATGTAGAGCACCGTGACGAGGGCGAGGCCGCCCAGCATGCCGCGCGGTACGGTCCGCTGCGGATCCTTCGTCTCCTCCGCGGTCGTGGCCACCACGTCGAACCCGATGAACGCGAAGAACACGAGGGCGGCGGCAGACAGGATCCCGGTGACGCCGTAGACGGACGGCGCGCCGCCGATCATCCAGTCGAACAGCGGCTGGTGCAGGGCCGAGCCCGAGGGCGACGGCTGCGCGGGCGGCACGAACGGCGCGTAGTTGGCTGACTTGACGTAGCCGAAGCCGGCGACGACGACGAAGAGGGTGATCGCCACCTTGAGCACGGTGAACACCGCGTTCACGCGTGTCGAGAGGCGGGTGCCGATGGCGAGCAGCACGGTGAAGACCGCCACCACGGCCATCGGGCCCCAGGCCACCGTCACCGGACCGAGAGCGACCTCGGCGGGCAGGTCGATGCCGAACAAGCCCAGCGCGTCCGAGAGGTAGACCCCCCAGAACTTGGCGATGACCGCGCTGGCCAGGAGCATCTCGAGGATCAGGTCCCAGCCGATGATCCAGGCGACGCCCTCGCCCATGGTCGCGTAGGAGAACGTGTACGCCGACCCGGCGATCGGCAGCGTCGAGGCGAACTCGGCGTAGCACATGATCGCCAGCCCGCAGACGACGGCCGCGATGACGAAGGAGAAGATCACCGCCGGCCCGGCGTAGTTCGCCGCCGCGGTGGCGCCCACCGAGAAGATCCCGGCGCCCACCGCCACCGCCACGCCCATGACCGCGAGGTCCCAGGCGGTCAGGCTCCGGCGCAGCGCGCGCTCGGGCTCGTGCGACGCCGCGATGGTCGACTCGACCGACGGCTTGCGGAAGATGCCGGCCATCACGCCGGGACGCTCCGCGGCAACCTCGTCATGGGGACACACCTTGCGTCATGGGGACAGGCACCGCCATCGGTGGGGCCGCGACCGGCCTCAGGCCTGCGCGGGGGCCATGGAGAGCACCGTCGCGACGGAGCGGAGCGCGCGAGCGTGCCCCACCTCGCGCAGGGCGCCGACGAGCCGCAGCGGCAGCGCGGCGACGACATCGGCGCTCGAACGCGCCAGGCGCAGCTCGACATCGCCGGGCTCGACGACCCGGCGGCCCGCGAGCCCGGTGAACGACGCGAGGTCGGCCGGCACCTGGAACCGCACGCGGGCGAACTCGCCCGGCGCCAGCGTCACGCGGGCGTACCCGACGAGGCGCTCGACCGGCTGCACCACCTGGGCGACCGGGTCGTGCAGGTACAGCTGCACCACCTCGGTGCCCGCCACCTCGCCCGTGTTCGTCACCGTGACGCCGACCGTCACCTCGCCGTCCACCGGCCAGAGCGCAGGCTGCCCGGGCGACGAGCCCTCGACGGCCGCATCGGACCAGGCGAACGTTGTGTAGGCCAGGCCGTGGCCGAACGGGTAGGCGGGCGTCGGGTCGGCCGACGAGACGCTGTTGACCTGGGCGAGCTGCGCGGCCAGGTACGTGCCGGGCTGGCCGGAAGGGTCCGACGGCAGGCTGACGGGCAGGCGGCCGGACGGGTTGACCGCACCGGTGAGCACGTCCGCGAGCGCCTCGCCACCACGCTGGCCGGGGAAGAACGCCTGCACCACGGCGGCCGACCGCTGCGCGAGGTCGCCCAGCGCGTACGGCCGGCCGGTGAGCAGCACCAGCACCGTGGGGGTGCCGGTGTCGAGCACGGCGCGCACCAGATCAGGCTGGATGCCGGGCAGGTCGAGCGCCGTGGCGTCGCAGCCCTCGCCGGAGGTACCTCGCCCGAACAGGCCGGAATGGTCGCCGACGACCACCACGGCGACGTCGGCCCCGGCCGCGGCCTCGACGGCCGCCGGGATGCCGGAGCGGTCCGGGTCGCTCACGCCGCAGCCCGGTGCGGTCGCCACGACGTGGACCTGCTGCGACAACGCGCTCAGCACGGTCGGGATCTCGATGCCGATCGGCACGTCGGGGTGCTTCGAGCCGACGTGGGCGGGGAAGGAGTAGCAGCCGAGCATGGCCATCGGGTCGTCGGCCAGGGGGCCGACGACCGCCACGCGCGTCCCGGCGGCCAGCGGCAGCACCGGCCCGGCCGAGGCCGAGGCCCGGTTGGCGACGAGCACCACGGCCTCCCGCGCCAGCCGCAGCGCCAGGTCGCGGCCCTGCTCGTCGTCGAACGCGAGTGACTCGACGCCGCGCGGCAGCGGCTGCCAGCCGTCGTCCAGCAGGCCGAGCTCGATCTTCTGCGCGAGGACTCGGCGCAGGGCAGTGTCGACGAGGCTCTCGTCGATCTCGCCGCGCTCGACAGCGGCCCGCAGCGGCTCCCCGTAGGCCAGGACGCTCGGCAGCTCGACGTCGATGCCCGCGGCCAGCGCAAGACCGGCCGCGCCTGCCTCGTCGGCCGCGACGCCGTGCTGGGTCTGGAGGAACGCGATGCCGAAGTAGTCGGCGACGACCGTGCCGGTGAAGCCCCACTCGTCGCGCAGCAGGTCAGTGAGCAGCCCGCGGTCCGCCGCTGCGGGCACGCCGTCCACGGAGGAGTAGGAGTGCATCACCGAACGGGCGCCGCCGTCGCGCAGCGCGTGCTCGAACGGCGGGAGCACCACGTCGGCGAACTCCCGGCGGCCCATCGAGACCGGCGCCAGGTTGCGGCCGGCACGGGAGGCCGAGTAGCCGGCGAAGTGCTTGAGGGTGGCGACGATCCCGGCGGACTCCAGCCCGCGCACGTAGGCCGCCCCGACGGTGCCGACGAGGTAGGGGTCCTCGCCGATGGTCTCCTCGGTGCGGCCCCAGCGGTAGTCGACCGTGACGTCGAGCACCGGCGCCAGCCCCTGGTGCACGCCCGCCGCGGCCATCGAGGCGCCGATGTGCGCGCTGATCTGCTCGACGAGCTCCGGGTCGAAGGACGCACCCCAGGACAACGGCACGGGGTAGGCGGTGGCGCGCCACGCGTTGAACCCGGCCAGGCACTCCTCGTGGACCACAGCGGGGATGCCGAACCGGTTGGCGGCGACGATCTCGCGCTGCGACGCGGCGAGGGAGTGGGCGCCGGCCACCGGGTCCACCGGGGCGGTGCCGAACGGGCGGGTGAGCTGGCCGAGGCCGTGCGCGATGACGTCCTCCCACGCGAGGGGCTCGGCGGTCATGTCCGCCTGGTGGGGCGCCACACCTCCGCCGGAGGCGTCCGCCCCGACCCACAGGCCGACGAGCTGGGCGAGCTTCTCCTCCAGCGTCATGCTGGAGACGAGTGCCTCCACCCGCTCGGCCACCGGCCGCTCGGCATCTGCCCAGGGCCGCACCTCGTCCAGCATCGCCGGATCACCTCCATGCCGAGAGTGGAGGTCCCTGCGCGTTTCGCAACTTTCGACATCCACATCGATACCTGCAGGCCGGGGACCTTACGCGCGTGGTTCGCACCGCGTCAAACCCTCGGAGTAGATCGTTATCGCCGCCTGCTCCGGCGCGGGCCACCACCTCCTGAACGCGCCCGATCGCGCCCGCTCTGGAGGCTGATCGGCGGTGCGTCTACGATCTTTCTCGAAAGTTGCGGCGTCAGGGGGCGCCGCTCCATTGACTGAGCACCGGGGTGCCTCATGACCAGCGACACAGGCGTGGCCGACGCGACGGCCTCGTCCGGCGCCACCATCGCCGACATCGCCGCGGAGATCGGGGTGTCCGTGCCCACCATCTCCAAGGTGCTCAACGGCCGCTCCGACGTCGCCGCCGGCACGCGCGCCAAGGTGGAGGAAGCGCTGGAGCGCCACCGCTACCAACGCCGCCGGGCGCGGCCCAACAGCGGTGCCGCGGGCCTCGTCGAGCTCGCGTTCCATCGGCTGCCGTCGATCTGGTCGGTCGAGATCATCCGCGGCGTCGAGGAGGTGCTCGGCCCGCAACGCGCGTCGATCGTGCTCTCGTCCCTCGACAGCGACTACCGGCCGCGGCAGGAATGGCTCGACGACGTGCTCTTCCGCCGGCCGCTCGGCGTGATCCTCGTGCTGTCCGACCTGTCCGCCGCCCAGTGCAAGCAGCTCGAGACGCGCTCGATCCCGTTCGTCGTGGTCGACACCGCCGGCGAAGCGGCGCCGGGCGTGCCGACCGTCGGCTCGCAGAACTGGCACGGCGGCCTGGTGGCCACCCGGCACCTGCTCGGTCTCGGTCACCGGCGCGTCGCGGCGGTGTCCGGCCCCCCGGACCTCCTGTGCAGCCGGGCGCGGGTGGACGGTTACCGCTCCGCGCACGACGAGGCAGGCGCGAGCGTCGACGCCACGCTGATCCGCCATGGTGACTTCGGCATCGCCGACGGCTACGCCATCGGGCTCGAGCTGCTCGCCGCGGCCGACCGGCCGACCGCGGCCTTCGCCGGCTCCGACATGCAGGCGCTCGGCATCATGCGCGCCGCGAACGAGCTGGGCCTGCGCGTGCCCGACGACCTCTCGGTGGTGGGCTACGACGACATCCCGTTCGCCAGCTGGCTGTGGCCGCCGTTGACCACGGTGCGCCAGCCGCTGCGCGAGATGGCCGGGACCGCGGCACGCCTGGTGCTGGACCTGGCCAAGGGCATCCGGCCGGACAACCTGCGGGTCGACCTGGCCACCGAGCTGGTCGTGCGCCAGTCCACCGCGCGCCCGCCGGCCATCGTCCGCCCGGCGAGCCCGCCGGCCTCCTAGGCCAGGTCCGCCGTCGGCTCGCCGCTCCCGGAGCGCTGATCGGGGACGACGAACCGCTCAGTGGCGTCGTCGATCACGGGCCGGGCCGCCGCGACCAGCAGCAGTGCCGTCAGGGACAGCAGCGGCATCAGCACCACGACGCCGAAGAACAGCACCACGGCGGCGGCGGTGACCAGCGCGCCCAGCAGACCCAGCGTGGCGAGCGGCCGCGCGCCGAGGTAGTAGGCCGCCAGCTTGGCGATGTCCCTGGTCCGGAAGCTGAACAGTGCCGTCAGCAGCAGCGCCTCGACCGACCAGAGGACCAGCGTCACGGCGAGCACCAGGTACACCAGCGACGCGGCCCCGACCGAACCGGGCTCCGCGTCGCCGAAGACGAGGCCGGCGTCTGCCATCGCGTAGCCGAGCGCTGCCAGCACCGCCAGCACGGGCACCCACCAGCGCAGCACGTCACGCAGGTTCAGGTGGTACCCGCGCCAGAAGGTGGCCGCGGGTGCCAGCCCTGGCGCGCCTCGCGGGGTGGCGCTCAGCCGGTTCCAGGCGAACACCGCCGCCGCCAGGGACGGCCCCAGCGGCACCAGGCACAACGCGGCCAGCGGCACGTGGCCGGGCCGGGACAGGTCGAGGAACAGCAGCCCCACCAGCCCGGGCAGTGACGTCAGCACGATCAGCAGCTCGAGGACCACCGCCCAGAGCAGCCACACACCCAGCCGCTGGACCGGGCCGCGGCGCACCTGCTGATCGACGTTCACGTGCCCATCCTCCCCGATGTCGAGGGGGCGACTCGCCGCCGAAGGACGACGAACGCCCGGCCCCCACCGGGGCCGGGCGTTCGTGACGGTCTGCCGATCAGGACGGCATCAGGCCGGTACCGCTGTCACCCGCGACGTGACGCGGCGACGCCGGCACGTTGGTGCCGGAACCGCCCGCACCGCCGACGGCCGCGCCGACCGGCTCCGGCGACGTGCCACGGCTCGCCAGCGGCACGCCACGGAAGGTCAGCTCGCCGAGCAGGCCCTCGCCCTCGGCGTCGACGATCACCAGCTGGCCGGCCTTGAGCTCCCCGAACAGGATCTTCTCGGACAGCGCGTCCTCGATGTCCCGCTGGATCGCACGGCGCAGCGGCCGGGCGCCGAGCACGGGGTCGTAGCCCTTCTCCGCGAGCAGGGCCTTGGCCGCGGGCGTCAGCTCGATGCCCATGTCCTTGTCCTTCAGGCGGGCGTCGAGCTTGGCCAGCATCAGGTCGACGATCTGGACGATCTCCTCCTGGCTCAGCTGCGGGAACACCACCACGTCGTCGACGCGGTTGAGGAACTCGGGCCGGAAGTGCTGCTTGAGCTCGTCGCCGACCTTGCTCTTCATCCGCTCGTAGGACGTCGACAGGTCGCCACCGGCCTGGAAGCCGGTCATCAGGCCCTTGGCGATGTCCCGCGTGCCGAGGTTCGTGGTCATGATGATCACGGTGTTCTTGAAGTCGACCACGCGACCCTGGGAGTCGGTGAGGCGGCCGTCCTCGAGGATCTGCAGCAGCGAGTTGAAGATGTCCGCGTGGGCCTTCTCCACCTCGTCGAACAGCACCACGGAGAACGGACGACGACGCACCTTCTCGGTGAGCTGCCCGCCCTCGTCGTACCCGACGTAGCCGGGGGGCGAGCCGAACAGCCGCGAGACGGTGTGCTTCTCCGAGAACTCGGACATGTCGAGCTGGATCAGCGCGTTCTCGTCGCCGAACAGGAACTCCGCGAGCGCCTTGGCGAGCTCGGTCTTCCCGACGCCCGTGGGGCCGGCGAAGATGAACGACCCGCCGGGTCGCTTCGGGTCCTTCAGGCCCGCGCGCGTGCGCCGGATCGCCTGCGACAGCGCGTGGATCGCCTCGTTCTGGCCAACGACGCGCTTGTGCAGCTCGTCCTCCATGCGCAGCAGCCGGGACTGCTCCTCCTCGGTCAGCTTGAACACGGGGATGCCGGTCGCGTTCGACAGCACCTCCGCGATCAGCTCCTCGTCGACCTCGGCGACGGCGTCCAGGTCGCCGCTCTTCCAGGCCTTCTCCTTCTCGGTGCGCTTGGCGCCGAGCTGCTTCTCCGTGTCGCGCAGGCGTGCGGCGCGCTCGAAGTCCTGCTCGTCGATCGCGGACTCCTTGTCACGCCGGGTGTTCGCGATCTGCTCGTCGAGCTCGCGCAGCTCCGGCGGGGCGGTCATGCGGCGGATGCGCAGCCGCGCGCCGGCCTCGTCGACCAGGTCGATCGCCTTGTCCGGCAGGTACCGGTCGTTGACGTACCGGTCGGCGAGAGTCGCGGCCGCGACCAGCGCCGAGTCGGTGATGGTGACGCGGTGGTGCGCCTCGTACCGGTCGCGCAGGCCCTTGAGGATCTCGATGGTGTGCTGCAGGGTCGGCTCGGCCACCTGGATCGGCTGGAATCGGCGCTCGAGGGCCGGGTCCTTCTCGACGTACTTGCGGTACTCGTCGAGCGTGGTGGCGCCGATGGTCTGCAGCTCGCCGCGGGCGAGCATCGGCTTGAGGATCGAGGCGGCGTCGATCGCGCCCTCGGCCGCACCGGCACCGACGAGCGTGTGGATCTCGTCGATGAACAAGATGATGTCGCCGCGGGTGCGGATCTCCTTGAGCACCTTCTTCAGACGCTCCTCGAAGTCACCGCGGTACCGGGAGCCGGCCACCAGCGCGCCGAGGTCCAGCGTGTACAGCTGCTTGTCCTTGAGGGTCTCGGGCACGTCGCCGCGGACGATGTCCTGCGCCAGGCCCTCGACCACGGCGGTCTTGCCGACGCCGGGCTCGCCGATGAGGACGGGGTTGTTCTTGGTGCGGCGGGACAGCACCTGCATGACCCGCTCGATCTCCTTCTCGCGCCCGATCACCGGGTCGAGCTTGCCGTCGCGCGCGGCCTGGGTGAGGTTGCGCCCGAACTGGTCGAGCACCGCCGAGCCGGACGGCTGCCCCTCGGCCGGGCCACCGGTGGCGACCGGCTCCTTGCCCTGGTAGCCGGAGACGAGCTGGATCACCTGCTGGCGCACGCGGTTGAGGTCGGCGCCCAGCTTGCCGAGCACCTGGGCGGCGACGCCCTCACCCTCGCGGATCAGGCCGAGCAGGATGTGCTCGGTGCCGATGTAGTTGTGGCCGAGCTGCAGCGCCTCGCGCAGCGACAGCTCCAGCACCTTCTTGGCGCGCGGCGTGAAGGGGATGTGGCCGGACGGGGCCTGCTGGCCCTCGCCGATGATCTCCTGCACCTGCGCACGCACCGCCTCCAGGCTGATGCCCAGGGACTCGAGCGCCTTGGCGGCGACACCCTCACCCTCGTGGATGAGACCCAGGAGGATGTGCTCGGTGCCGATGTAGTTGTGGTTCAGCATCCGCGCCTCTTCCTGGGCGAGGACGACCACCCGGCGGGCCCGGTCCGTGAATCTCTCGAACATGTGCACTCCTCACGGGGCTGCGTGGCCCACCGTCACGTTCCGCCGGCACGACCTGCCGACGGCGTGGATCGGCCGGCGTTGTTCGATGCTAACCGCGCGGTGTTGCCCGAACGTCCTCTGTTCGCCGCAGGCGTGACGCGAGGCCTCAGCCGGCGAGCGCGGGCTCCACCACGTGCGCGACGACCGCGGCGACCACCGCCGCGTCCGCGAGGATCCGCTGGTGGCCGAGGCCGCTGGTCGTCATCAACCGGCCGTTGGGCCAGGCGGCCGCCACGGACGCCCCCACCGAGTACGGGCACTCCTTGTCGTGGCGGTCGTGCACCACGAGCGTGTCCGGCATCGTGCCGTCGGCGCCGAGCGGGCCCAGGTCGTAGTCCGCGAGCGCGCGCCCGGTCGCCTCCTCGAGCGAGGCGCGCAGGGCGTTCGTCGTGCGCTCGTTGAGCCGGAGCACGCCGACGAAGCGCCGCACCACCTCCTCGAACCCGTAGTTCGGGGCGACGAGGGCGAGCCGCCTCGTCGACAGCGACTCGGCGACGACGTGGGCGGCAGCGGTGGTGCCGAGCGAGTGGGCGATCACGCCGGCCGCCGGCCCGAGCTCCCGGCCCGTCACCTCGAGGGCGTCCATCATCTCCATCACGGTGCCGCGACCCTTTCCCCTGAAACCGGGGGCGGCCTCGCCGTGGCCGGGCGCGTCGATGGCGGCGGCCCGGTAGCCGGCCTCGACCAGCGGCCCGACGAAGGCACCGAGCTGGCCCCGCCAGCCACCCCAGCCGTGCACCAGGTACACGGTGGGGCCCTCGCCCCAGGTCTCGACGACCACGTCGCCGCCGCGCGGCGCGGGCAGGCGCGTGACGGTGCCGGCCGACGGGCGGTAGTCACGGGTGCGGGCTCCCGGCGGGAGGGTGCACCACAGGTCGATCGCCTTGCGCTCCGCCGCTGCCGGAGCCACCGCTTCCAGCACGCGCAGCTGCGCCCGGGTGACGGCGAGCGTCAGCCCTGCCTTCGTCCTACGCCACGTCCGCCTGCCCCGCCGCCCTGCCTGCCCGCCCAGCACCCGGCGACGGTACACCCCACCCCTACCTGGTCCGACGGGATGTTCAGGGAACGTCCAGGGGAAATCCCGATGCCGCGACGCCCCTCGTCACGAGAGGGTTCTGCTGCCGGGGGCGAGTGCCAGACCGCCTCCGGACCACACGTCAGCACCACTCTCCAGGGGAAGCCATGTCGACCGTCGCGAGCCGCATCACCCGCCGCTACGCCTGGTACGCCCTCGTGGTGCTCTTCGACCGGCCCAGCCGGGCGCTGCCGCGACGTCGCCGGCAGGAGCTCGACCGCGAGTCCGGCCGCCGGGGGGCCGCTCGCGCCTGATCCCGGAATCAGGGGACGGTAAGGGGAAATCCGGATGCGCCGCCCTCGTCGGTGACGGATCGTGGACCTCGCCGCGGACGAGGACGAGCCCGCCGCCGGCACCAAGCCACCGTCGCCATCTCCCAGGGGGAGCCATGACCGCTGTTGCCGGGTGGATCACCCATCGATACGCCAAGTACGTGGTCGTCGCGTTCTGGCTCGTCGTCGTCGCACTCGCCGCTCCCCTCGCCGGCAAGCTCACCGGCATCCAGAACAACGAGGCCAAGAGCTGGCTGCCGGCCAACGCCGAGTCGACCGAGGTGCTCGACATCGCCGCCGGGTTCGTCTCCGAGAACACGATCCCCGCGGTGCTCCTCTACGAGCGACCGGGCGGACTGACGCCCGACGACATGGCCAAGGCCCAGGCGGACGTCGCGACGTTCTCGCAGATGGACACGCTGGACGGCGACGTCGTCGGCCCCATCCCGAGCGAGGACGGCGAGGCGATGCAGGTGATCGTGCCGCTCGACCTCGGGGCCGAGGGCTGGAGCCTGTCCGAGGACGCCGTCGCCGACCTGCGAGCCACCGCGGAGGACGGCGCCGACGGCATGACGGTCTACGTCACCGGGCCCGCCGGCTACGCCGCCGACTCGTCGAAGGCCTTCGAGGGCATCGACTCCACGCTGCTGTACGCGGCGGCGGGAGTGGTGATCCTCATCCTGCTGCTGACCTACCGCAGCCCGGTGCTGTGGGTGCTCCCCGTCATCTCCGCGGGCGTCGCCCTCACCGTGGCGCAGGCGGTGGTCTACCTCATGGCCGACAACTTCGGCGTGACCGTCAACGCGCAGTCGGCCGGCATCCTCACCGTGCTGGTGTTCGGTGCCGGGACGGACTACGCCCTGCTCCTCGTCGCGCGCTACCGCGAGGAGCTGCGCCGGCACCGGGACCGTCACGAGGCGATGGCCGTGGCCCTGCACCGCGCCAGCCCCGCGATCGTCGCCTCCGGGGCCACCGTCGCCATCGGCATGCTCTGCCTGCTCTTCGCGACGATGTCGTCGACCTCCGGACTCGGGCCGGTCGCCGCCGTCGGCATCGTCACGGGCCTGCTCGTCATGCTCACGTTGTTACCCGCCCTCCTGGTGATCGTCGGCAGCTGGGTCTTCTGGCCTCGGGTGCCGCACTTCGGGGACCACGAGCCCACCGACTCCGGGGTCTGGGCTCACGTGGGCGCGTGGATCGCCCGCCGTCCCAGGCGCATCTGGGTGATCACCGCGCTGGTGCTGGGGATCGCGAGCATCGGCGTGCTCCAGCTCAACCCCACCGGGCTCACCACCGAGGAGACCTTCCGCGGCGAGCAGCCGTCGATCGTCGGGGAGAAGGCGCTCTCGGAGCACTTCCCCGGGGGGGCCGGCGCCCCGGTGGTCGTCGTCGCGAACGCGGAGGCCGGGCAGGCGGTCCACGACGCGTTCGCCGCCGTGCCCGGGATCGACCCGGGCTCCGTCACCGACCCGGTGGTGATCGGCGGGTACTCCTACATGGAGGGCACGCTGACCGACCAGCCGGACAGCGACGCCGCCTACGACACCGTGGACCGGGTGCGCGACACGGTGCATGCCGTCCCGGGCGCCGACGCCCTCGTCGGCGGCACCACGGCGGTGTCGCTGGACACGCAGCGCGCGGCCTGGCGGGACACGCTGGTGATCATCCCGATCATCCTGCTGGCGGTGCTGCTGATCCTCATGCTGCTGCTCCGGGCGGTGGTCGCCCCGGTGGTGCTCATCGGCACGGTGGTGCTCTCGTTCGGTGCCGCCCTGGGGATCTCCGCGCTGTTCTTCCGGCATGTCTTCGGGTTCGCCGGAACCGACGCGTCGCTGCCGCTGTTCGTCTTCGTGTTCCTGGTAGCGCTGGGCATCGACTACAACATCTTCCTCATGACCCGCGTGCGCGAGGAGGCGCAGCGCCTCGGCCACCGCCGTGGGTCGCTGGCCGGGCTCGCCGCGACCGGAGGCGTGATCACGTCGGCCGGGCTGGTGCTGGCCGGCACGTTCGCCGTGCTGTTCACGCTGCCGGTGGTGACGTTCGCCGAGATCGGGTTCGCCGTGGCCTTCGGCGTGCTGCTCGACACCCTGGTGGTCCGGACGATGCTCGTCACGGCGCTCAACCTCGACATCGGCAAGGCGATGTGGTGGCCGTCCGCGCTCGCCAGGCGGCCCGACGAGCCCGAGGAGCAGCCGGCACCGGCGCAGGTGCCCGCCGGGGTGTGACGGCCCACCGAGCACCGACGACGAGAAGGGCGCCCCGGCCGAAGCCGAGGCGCCCTTCTCGTTGCGTGGAGGATCAGGCGGGAACGATGTTCGCAGCCTGCGGGCCCTTCGGGCCCTGCTGCACGTCGAAGCTGACGCGCTGGTTCTCCTCGAGGCTGCGGTAGCCCTGGGTCTGGATCGCCGAGTAGTGGGCGAAGACGTCGGCGCCGCCGTCGTCGGGCGCGATGAAGCCGAAGCCCTTCTCGGAGTTGAACCACTTCACGGTTCCGGTAGCCATGTCTGACTCATTTCTGTGGGTGGGACGGCCCCCGGTCGGGGGCCGGTATTCACGGCCGTCGTCATCCGTCCGTGAGGACACGACAGCCGTGGGAGGACCCACAGCAGTCCGGACAAGCGAAGCACTGCGACTACGAGGCACAAGCGTAGGGGATGACCGCGACAAACGGGTTGGCCGGGCCGCCAGACGCGCGCGTAGGGTGATCGCCCGACATGGCGCACCACCACCAGCACCCCACGCCACGGATCGCCGTCCTGAGCGGAGCCGGCATCTCGACCGGCAGCGGCATCCCCGACTTCCGCGGGCCGCAGGGCGTCTGGACGCGCGACCCCGCGCAGGCCGAGCTCCTCGACATCGACGCCTACATGTCGAGCGAGGACGTCCGGGTGCGGAGCTGGCGGATGTGGCGCGACCACCCCGCTTGGGGAGCCCGCCCGACACCGGCCCACCGTGCCCTCGTCGACCTGGAGTCGTCCGGCGAGCTCTTGGCGGTGCTCACCCAGAACTTCGACGGCCTGCACCAGGCCGCCGGGCAGTCCCCCGGGCTGGTGGTGGAGCTGCACGGCACTCTCGGCAGCTCGTCGTGCCTGCGTTGTGGCGAGCGCTGGTACACCCGCGACGTCATCGCCCGGCTCGCCGACGAGCCCGACCCGCACCACGCCGGGTGCGGCGGCGTGCTGAAGCCCGACATCGTCTACTTCGGCGAGCTGCTGCCCGACGAGGCGCTCCAGCGCGCGGTGAACGCCGCCCAGGACGCCGAGGTGTTCCTGGTGGTCGGGTCCACGTTGCAGGTGCAGCCGGTGGCGAGCCTCGCGGCGGTCGCCGCCGACTCCGGTGCGGAGCTGGTGATCGTCAACGACCAGGCGACCCCGTACGACGACCTGGCCACCCGGGTGATCCGCGACCGGATCGACGACGCAGTCCCGGCGCTGGTCACCGAGCTGTCCGGGGGCCTCAGGCAGGACCCGTAGGCTCTCGCCCATGCAGGCGCCGAAGCGACGACGTGCTCTGCGTCGCCTCGTGTGGACGCTCGCGGTGCTCCTGGTCCTGGCGCTGGTGCCGTTGGCGGTGGTGCAGCTCGTCGGGCAGGCGAAGGTGGCCGGCTCGGTCGACGCCGTCGACCCCCGTCCGTACGTGATCGTCCCCGGTGCCGGCCTGCGCGCCGGCAACCAGCCGTCGGTGTACCTGGAGCGGCGGCTCGAGGCCGCCCGCGACCTGTACGTAGCAGGCAAGGCCGAGCGGATCCTGGTCTCGGGCGACGCCTCCACGCCGTACCACGACGAGCCGGCCGCGATGCTGACCTGGCTCGTGGCGAACGGCGTGCCGGCCGACGCGGTGATCACCGACGGCGCCGGCCTCGACACCCACGACACCTGCGTGCGCGCCCACGACGTGCACGGCATCGAGTCCGCCATCGTCGTCACGCAGGACTACCACCTGCGGCGGATGCTGTTCTCCTGCACGGCGGCCGGGATCGACGTCGAGGGGATCGGCGTCTCGGCGCAGTCCGTCACGCCGCGGCAGGCCCTGGTGTGGCGGCTGCGCGAGGTGCCCGCGTCCTGGAAAGCCTTCGTCGACGGCGCCCTCAGCAGGCCGCCGGCACACGAGGGCTGACCCGCGGGTCGCTACCGCGACTCAGACGGCGTTCTCCAGCGCCGCGATCGTCGCGGCGACGGCGGGCACCCGCAGCAGGTCGGGCGTGGTCACCGCGTGCACCGCGCGGGCCGACGTCCCGGCGGCGGGGCGCACGACCACGCCCGGGTGCCGCTCCGCCGTCGGCCGCACGAGGCCGGGCAGCAGCGCGACTCCCAGGCCGGCGGCCACCAGGGAGAGCACCGCGACGTAGTCGTCGGTCGCGTACGAGATCGCAGGTTCGAAGCCCCGGGCGGCGGCCGCCGTCAGAAGGTGACCGCGGCACCGGGGACACCCGGCGATCCACGTCTCGGCTGCGAGGTCGGCGAGGTCGAGGCCCTCGTCGTCCGCCCGCGGGTGGTCCGCCGGAAGGGCGACGAGGGTCGGGTCGTCGAGCAGGTGCCGCCACACCAGGCCGTCGAGGTCGTCCTCGCCGCGGCCGAGCTCGGCACCGGGGTACGCGAACGCCACCGCGAGGTCGCACCCGCCGGCGCGCAACCGCGCGAGCGACTGCGGCGGCTCGGCCTCGTCGAGCGTCACGGTCAACCCGGGGTGGTCCGCCCGCAGCGCCGCCAGAGCGCGCGGCACCAGCGTGGCCGACGAGGACGGGAAGGCCACCAACCGCACCACGCCCGCCCGGAGCCCCGTCAGCGCCGCCACGCGCGCCCCCGCGGCGCGGACCGCCGCCTTGACCGTGGTGCCGTGGTCGGCAAGAACGCGGCCCGCCTCGGTCAGTCGCACCTGCCGTCCGGACCGGTCCAGCAGCGCGGTGCCGAGCCGCCGCTCCAGGCGCCGCACGTGCTGCGACACCGCGGGCTGGCTCGCGCCGAGCGCCTGCGCCGCCGCCGTGAGCGTGCCGTGCTCGGCGATCGCCTGGAGCAGGCGCAGAGCACCGACGTCCAGCCCTCGCAGCTCGTCGTCCATCGGGCATCCCTCCCGGCGCGGAGCATAACGTCGATGAATGACGATGGCTCTCCATCGGTGGTTGCGTGATGGTGCGCGGCCCCCGAGGCTCGGAGGCATGAGCCTCGCCACCCTGCGTGCCGCCTTCGCGCCGACGCCCGGCTACCTCAACGCCGCGACCAACGGCCTGCCCGCCCGCGGCACTCTCGACGCGATGGCCGGAGCGCTCGCCGACTGGCAGGCGGGCAGGGCCGAGCCGCGCGAGTACGACGAGTCCGTGGCTGCCGCCAGAACCGCGTTCGCCCGGATCGCGGGCGTGCCGGCCGGGCAGGTCGCGGTGGGCGCCACGACGGCGACGTTCATGGCGCTGGTGGCGGCCAGCCTGCCGCAAGGCGCCGAGGTGCTGACGCCCGAGGGCGACTTCACGTCGGTCACCTACCCGTTCCTCGCCCGAGAGGACCTGCGGGTGCGGGCCGTTCCGGTGTCCACCCTGGCCGACGAGGTGCGGCCCGGGACCGCCGCGGTCGCCTTCTCGCTGGTGCAGTCGCGCAACGGCGCGATCGCCGACGTGGCGGCGGTCGCCGAGGCCGCGCGCGGCGTCGGCGCCCTGACCGTGGCCGACCTGACCCAGGCCGCCGGCTGGCTGCCCGTCGACGCCTCCCTGCTCGACGTGACGATCACCTCTGCCTACAAGTGGCTCTGTGCGCCGCGGGGCGTCGCCTTCCTCACCGCGGGCGCCGCCGCGCGCGAACGGCTCCGCCCGCTGCACGCCAGCTGGTACGCGGGCGCCGACGTGTGGGGCTCGGTGTACGGCCACGACATCCGGCTCGCGGAGGACGCCCGCCGCTTCGACCTCTCCCCCGCCTGGTTGTGCTGGGTGGGGGCCGTGCCGGCGCTGGAGGCGTTCGCCGACGAGCTCACCGGCCCTGACCCGCACGCGGTGCGCCGCCATGACGTCGCCCTGGCGGACTCGTTGCTGGCCGGCCTGGACCTGGAGCCTGCCGGCAGCGCCATCGTCTCGATCCCGGACCCCTCGGGAACGGCGCCGGCCCGCCTGGCGGCCGCCGGCCTGCGCACGGCGGGCCGCGGCGGGGGCGTACGGCTGTCCTTCCACGTGTGGAACGACGAACGCGACGTCCAGGCCGCCCTGGCCGCCCTGCGCTGACCCACCCCTCGCTCCCCGTCCATCCCGCCACCCGAAAGCCCGCCACTCCGGGTGCCGAACGCGAGGTCTGTTGCCGACGAGCGGCCGAATGCGCGACAAGGCTTGCGTTCGCGGGGCCGGGCAGGCTGAGGGTCGGTCGGGCGATGGCTGGGGGGCTCAGCCAGCGAGGGAAGCGGTGAATGCCGCGAGCGCCGCCTCGCCGAAGAGCACGAACCGCACGAGCTCCACCGTCGGAGCCTCGGGCGACGTTGCCGGCTGCCGGGAGCGTGCGGAGCCGCCGGCCCCGGGATCGTCGTGCGACGACGTCCAGGACCGGACGGCCGCGACCGCGAGCGACGCGACCTCACGCACGTCCCAGCCGTAGACGCCTGCGCTGACGGCGGGGAACGCGACGGTGCGCGCGCCGAGGGACGCGGCGACGTCGAGGCTCGTCGTGAAGCAGGAGGTCAGCAGTGCCGGGTCGGTCTGGCCGGCGTGCCGGTTGGGCCCCACGGTGTGGATCACCCACCGCGCCGGAAGGTCGAAGCCGGCAGTGGCGACGGCCGCGCCGGTCGGTAGGCCGGCCGGCAGCGACGTGCGGCGCAGCTCGCGGCACGCCTCGAGGAGCTGCGGCCCGGCCGCGCGGTGGATCGCCCCGTCGACGCCGCCACCGCCGAGCAGGGACGAGTTCGCCGCGTTGACGATCGCGTCCACGCGCTGGGTGGTGATGTCGCCGCCGACTGCCTCGATCCGCACCACTCCATCGTGGCGCCTCGTCGCCAGGCTGACGAGACGGCTCGGCCCCTCGGACGCTTACTCCGAGGGGCCAGTACCGAGGTCAAGGTATCGGCGCCGTGCCCCCGTCCAGGTGAACGACACGCGGCCACATCCACAAATTTCGTCCACAGCCCTGTGACTGCCCGGTGATGCCGCAGGTCAACCTGTGGACATCCATGTGGAGTAAAAAGTGGATAAAGAAACCTCCCAGAACCGCTTGCGGGCCTCTGGGGACCCCGCTAGAAATGAGCCATCGACCTCGACACCGAGATCCGAAGGAAAGGGAACTCCCCCCGGGGAGGCCCTGACCAGGCGATCTAGGCGTCGGGGACGGACCGACCGGAGAACGGGCGGCCACATCGATGGGGCAACTCATCGACCCGCGGACGATGACGCGGGGGCCTCCTGCGACCGGGCGGTCGATCGCAGTGGTTCCGCACCCCGCGGGTGTGAGCCTCCCGGTTCGCCGGGGGTGTCTCCCTCGAGGGGAAGGTTCCAGCCGCACCATCGGAGCGGTGTCCGCCTCCGGGCGGTCGGCGTGACCGGCTCTGGGTAACACCAGGGCAGGGAGCACCGGCACCCGGGGTGCACACGACCTGTGGTCAGAGGAAGGCCCCTCGGACGCTTACTCCGAGGGGCCTTTCCTCATGTCCGGGCAGGTTCGCGTGGGGCACCCGGTCGGCACGACGAGCTCACACCGCCGGGGCCGACTCCAGCAGGATCGTCACCGGCCCGTCGTTGACCAGGGCCACCTCCATGTGCGCGCCGAACACTCCGGTCGCCACGTCGAGCCCCCTGGCTCGCAACGCCTGGACCACGGCCTCCACCAGCGGCTCGGCCACCGGCCCCGGGGCGGCGGCGTTCCACGTGGGCCGGCGGCCCTTGCGGGTGTCGGCGTACAGCGTGAACTGGGACACGACGAGCACGGGCGCTGCCACCTCGCTCGCCGACTGCTCGTCGGGCAGGATCCGCAGCTCGGCGACCTTGCGGGCGATGTACTCCACCTGCGCCGGCCCGTCGCCGGGGGTGACGCCCACGAGCACCACCAGCCCCAGCCGGTCGAAGGCGCCGACGACCACACCGTCCACCGTCACGGACGCGCGCGAGGCGCGCTGCACCACCGCCCGCACGGCCTACCAGCCGCCGCGCGAGCCGCCGGAGCCGCCACCGCGCCCGCGCCGCCGCGAGTACGGCGCCACCGCGGGCCGCACGTCGACCAGGTAGACGATCGCCGCCACCGCCGCCACCAGTCCGAGGAACTGGAAGAACGACGGCATCCAGCCTGTCGGCAGGGCGAGGATGGCGATGAGCACGCCCACCCCGGTGACTGCCAGCCAGAAGCCGTGCGTGCGCTTGCCCGCCTGCGGGAAGGCCCGCGCGGGCCGGCTGAGGCAGTCGGCGAGCGCCCACACGGCCAGGGCCAGGATCGCGAGGTTGAAGACCCACCACAGCAGGACCTGCACCTTGCCGAGTCCGAGGAGGGCGTCGCTCACGCGGCCGAGCCTACGCGAGGCACCACGTCCAGACCCTCGTCCCGGGCAGCAGCGGCGAGCGCCTCGTCCCAGGTGGCGACGACGAGGTCGGGCGCCCGCAGGGCGAGCGCGGAGGCCAGGTGCACGGCCACCGCCGACGCGATCGGATGGCGCACGACGAGCGATGCTGCCGCATCGAGCACCGAGGTGCCCGGCTCGACGACGTAGAGCCCCGGCCACAACCGGTCCCACTCCTCGAGAGCGGCACGGGCGCGCGGAAGTGCGCCGGACCGGTAGGCCTCCGCGATCGCGGCCCGCAGCTCCGCATCGGCGAAGCGCGAGGTGGCCACCACGTCGGCGCCGTCCCACAGCGCAGCCGCCAGCGCGCTGCCCGGCTCGCCGACGCACAGCTTGGCCAGCGCCGTGGCATCCAGGTAGACGAGCGCCATCAGCGGCGCAGCCGGCGCATCAGGCCGGTGACCGTGGCCGGCGCCCGGCCCGGGGGCTCCTCGACGCGCGCGGCGGGACGGGTCTGCGCCGGCGCGGTCAGCAGGCCCTCGTGCTCCAGGCGGGCGATCAGGTCCGACGAGTCCACGGCCGACAGCCGCGCCACCGGCACACCCCGCTCGGTGATGACGACGTCCGTGCCGGAACGCGCCGTCTCGATCCATGCCCGCAGCTCCGCGCGCAGTGCGCTGACGGCGACCTCCATGGCGCAACGCTACCGACCCGCCGCCGCACCCGCCCTCACCCTCGCCGCAACCCACCCACATCGGCGGGGGCGGTGCGGGGGTGGGGTGCGGGGGTCAGAGGTCGGGGAGGGCGGCGCGCGCGTCTGCCGGCGAGGCGCCCGCGGCCTCGAGGGCGTCGACGAGCGGCGAGCGCAGCAGCATGACCAGCGACTGCACCTGCCAGTCGCCGGCGCCGACCGTGTGCGGGTCGCACGCGCCCGCCGTGGTCGTCAGTGCCCGCAGCGCCGGTGCCTCGTTGCCGCCGGTCCCGAGCGCGGACGACAGCAGCCGGACGCCCGCGGCGAACTCGTCGGCGAGCCCGGCCACCGGCACCAGGTCGTGGTCACCGCCCAGCACCGCGAGCGTGCGCCGGGCCAGCACCCGCACGGTCCGCATCGCGCGCTCCAGCAGCACCGCGCGCGCCTCGAGCGTCGCCAGCTCCTGCCGGTAGCCACGGTCGACGCTCACGCGTGCCAGGTCGTGGGCCGAGCGCGCCGCGGTGCGCCACTCGTCGAACACTGGATCGGACGCGCGGCCGCGCACGAGCGCGGTCGCCAGCAGGTCCCCGTCCCTGGCCCGCATGCCACGGGCGATCAGCTCCAGCGTCTCCGCGAGCTCGGTGCTCGCCCGGCCGGCGAGGGCTCGGGGCCGGCGCCGGGTGTCCCCGGGCAGCAGCACCGCGACGACCAAGGCGAACGCACCGCCCACCAGCGCGTCGGTCCACCGGCCCAGCGGCCCTCCCGCCACCGCCGGCAGCCCGACGATGACGATCGCCTGCGTCCCGGCCTGCATCGTCAGCACCGAGCCCGGACCGATGATGCGCGCGACGATCGCGGCGAAGAACAGCACCAGCGCGATCTGCCACCAGCCGGTGCCGATGGCGTGCACCACCAGGTCGCCGACGGCGACTCCCAGTCCGACGGCGAGCGCCAGCTCCGCGATGGTGCGCACGTTGCGCTGCGCGGAGAAGCCCAGGCACGCCCACGCCACGATCGGCGCGAAGAACGGCTGCTGATGCTTCAGCACCAGGGTCGCGAACAGGTAGGCGG
>JAEXPS010000152.1 GCA_023438885.1 Actinomycetes bacterium | reverse complement strand
GTCGTCTCCGGGGCCGGCTGCCTCGCCCGCGGCGCCCGCCGCCCGGTCTGCGGCGAACGCGGGGTCGTCCGCCAGGCTCACCCCTGCCGCCACGGCAGACCGTCGGCCCGCCAGCCCCAGTGGCCGCGCTCGCCGTCGGGTCCGGTGTCGCCCTCGAAGCCCTGGGTGATGTTGTACGCCGGGCCGTATCCGGCGGCGGTCAGCGCCTCGGCAGCGGCCGCCGAGCGTACGCCCGACCGGCAGAGCACGACGACCGGGCGGCCTTCCGCCACCCCCGCGGCGATCGCCTCGTCGAGGAACGCCGGGTTCGGCAGCCGCAGCGGCCCGCCGACCCACTCGACGAACGCCGCCTCGCGGCCGAGCTCGGCGGTGTCCGGGACCCCGATCTGCTCCCACTCCTCGCGCGTGCGCACGTCGAGCAGCACCGCGTCCTCGTCGGAGGCCAACAACTCCCACGCCTCCCGCGGCGTGATGTCTCCCGCGTACCCCATCTCGGTCTCCCTTCCCCCGCCGAGCCCGGCAGTACGTGTCGAACCCGGCAGGTGGAACTGCCGGGTTCGACAGGAACTGCCGGGTTCGAGGGTAGGCGGTGTGGGTGCGGGCGGCGCTGTGCCGGCTCGTGTGCCGGGAGAGTGTGCCGGGAGAGTGAGCGGGATCGAGCGGCAGCTGCCGGGCATTGCGTCACCTGCCGGTCGCCTGGGCGTGTGACGATCGGGGCGTGGCACGGCTCGCGCGGCGGCTCGGCACGCTCGACGCCGTCGTCGTCGGCCTGGCCGCGATGCTCGGCGCCGGCGTCTTCGTGGTGCTGGGGCCGGCCAGCGCGGCCGCCGGGCAGGCGGTGCTGGTCTCGGTGGTGATCGCCGGGCTCGTCGCCTGGGCCAACGCGACCTCGACCGCCCAGCTCGCCGCGGCGATGCCGACGTCCGGCGGCAACTACGCCTACGGGCGCGCGAGGCTGGGGCCGTGGCCGGGGTTCGTCGCCGGCTGGGGGTTCGTCGCGGGCAAGACGGCCTCGTGCGCCGCGATGGCCATGACGATCGCGACGTACCTGGTGGACGACCCGTGGCGGCGCCCGCTGGCCGCCGCCGTCGTGGTGCTCATGGTGGTGGTCAACCTGCTCGGCGTGCAGCGCACCGCCAGGGTGGCGCGGGTGCTGCTGGTGCTGGTCCTCGTCGTGCTGCTCACGGTGGTGGCCGCGGGCCTGGCCAACGGCGACCCGACCCGCGCCCTGCCCACCGAGCTCGGCGCCGGCGGCGTGCGCGGCGTGCTACAGGGCGCGGCGCTGGTGTTCTTCGCGTTCGCCGGGTACGCGCGGGTGGCCACGCTGGGCGAGGAGGTCCGCGAGCCGCGCACGACGATCCCGCGGGCCATCAGCATCGCGCTCGGCGTCACCGCCGTGGTGTACCTCCTGGTGGGCGTCGCGACGATGGCCGCGCTCGGGCCGGAGGGCGCCGCGGGCTCGTCGGCCCCCCTGGCGGACGTGGCGGCGGCGACCGCGCCGGGGCTCGAGCCGGCGGTGCGGGTGGCGGCGGTGGTGGCGGCCTCGGGGTCGCTGCTGGTGCTGCTCGCCGGGGTCTCCCGGACCGCGTTCGCGATGGCGCGCGACGGCGAGCTGCCCGCGCGGCTGGCCGCGGTGGGGCAGCGGCACGCGGTGCCGTGGGCCGCCGAGGTGGTGATCGGGGTGCTCGTCGTCGCGCTGACGCTGACGGTCGACCTCGCCGGGGTCATCGCGTTCTCGTCGCTCGGGGTGCTGACGTACTACGCGATCGGTCACCTGGCGGCCTGGACGCAGGGGCCCGACGAACGTCTCAGCCCCCGGTGGGTCCAGGTGTTCGGGCTGGTGGCGTGCGCCGCCCTGGTGTTCTCGCTGCCGCTGCGGGCGGTCGCGATCGGCGCGGGCGTTCTGCTCGTCGGCCTGCTGGGACGCGCGGTATTGCGCGAGCCGCATGTCGGGACCAGCGCATAGGCTCCTGCCTCGTGACCTCCCCCGAACCTGTCATCAGCGCGCGCGGGCTCACGAAGCGGTTCGGCGACCTGGTGGCGGTGGACGGCATCGACTTCGAGGTGTCACCGGGCGAGTCGTTCGGCCTGCTCGGACCCAACGGCGCCGGCAAGTCCACCACGATGCGGATGATCGGCGCGGTGTCGCAGCGCACCGCGGGCGAGCTGTCGGTGCTCGGCCTCAACCCGGACACCGAGGGCCCGGCCATCCGGGCGCGCCTCGGCGTGGTGCCGCAGGAGGACAACCTCGACACCGAGCTGACCGCCCACGAGAACCTCGTGGTCTACGGCCGCTACTTCGGCATCCCGCGCCGCGAGTGCCATCGCCGCGCGGCCGAGCTGCTGGCGTTCGCCCAGCTCGAGGAGAAGGCGAAGGTCAAGACCGACGACCTCTCCGGCGGCATGAAGCGACGGCTGACTATCGTGCGTGCGCTCATCAACGAGCCGCGCGTGCTCATGCTCGACGAGCCCACCACCGGCCTGGACCCGCAGGCTCGCCACGTCCTGTGGGACCGGCTGTACCGGCTGCGCGAGCAGGGCACCACGCTGGTGCTGACCACGCACTACATGGACGAGGCCGAGCAGCTGTGCGACCGGCTCATCGTGGTGGACCACGGCCGGATCATGGCCGAGGGCAGCCCGGCCGAGCTGATCCGCCAGTACTCCTCGCGTGAGGTGCTGGAGCTGCGGTTCGGGTCAGATCGCAATGCGGAAGCCGGGCGGCTGCTCGACCCGCTGGCGGACCGCGTCGAGGTGCTGCCGGACCGGGTGCTCTGCTACACCGACGACGGCGAGGAGCTGCTGGTGCGCGTCGACGCGATGGGGCTGGCATCGACCACGAGCCTGATCCGCCGCTCGTCGCTGGAGGACGTCTTCTTGCGCCTCACCGGGCGGAGCCTCATCGAATGACCGCCGTGACCGCCACCACCGGCGGCGTGACGCAGTGGCGCGACGAGGCACGCGCCGCCGCGGCGCGCCCGCGCCGGTTGGGCTCGCTGTACGTCGCCGAGGCGCGGATCCGGTCGATGCGGGCCTACGGCTGGACCATCGTCGTCGGCTCGGTGGGGCAGCCGCTGCTCTACCTGCTCGGCCTGGGGGTGGGGCTCGGCGCCATCATCGACCAGCCGATCGCCACCGGGCCGCACGGCCCGGTGGACTACGCGGACTTCGTCGCCCCCGCGCTGCTGGCCACCGCGGCCATCGGCATCGCGATGGAGGAGTTCACCTACGCGATCATGGAGGGCTTCCGCTGGCGCAAGCTGTTCTGGGCGGTCAACGCGACGGCTGTGACGCCCCGGCAGCTGTGCAACGGCGTGGTGCTCGGTGCCGCCGCGCGGATGCTGTTCACGGGCCTGGCCTACTACGCCATCGCAGCCGCGTTCTCCGCGATCGAGCGGCCCCTGGCGGGCCTGGGGATGCCGCTGGTGGGCGTCCTCGGTGGCCTGGCGTTCGGCCTGCCGGTCATGGCGTACGCCGCGACGATGAAGGAAGACACCGGCCAGTTCAGCATCATCCAGCGGTTCATCTTCACGCCGCTGTTCCTGTTCTCCGGCACCTTCTACCCCCTGGACACGCTGCCGGCATGGCTCCAGCCGATCGGGTGGATCAGCCCGGTGTGGCATGCCAGCGAGGCGTGCCGATGGCTCGCGTACGGCGCCAGTGCGTGGCCCGTGTGGGCGCACCTGCTGGTGCTGCTGGCCATGGCGGCCGGCGGCGGTGCGCTCGCCTGGCGCAGCTTCACCCGGAGGTTGGCCGCGTGAGCGCCGGCACGGCCGTGCGCCGGCGGGGGGCACCCTGGGCCGCGGAGCTGCGGTCCTTGTCGTCGAGCAACGCGATCGCGGTGCTGGGCCGCAACCTGCGCTCGGCGCGGTCCACCACCTGGGTGATCGTGCTCACCGGGTTCTTCGAGCCGGTGTTCTACCTGCTGGCGATGGGCGTGGGGCTCGGCCAGTTCATCGGAGACATCGAGACGAGCTCGGGAACGTCGGTCGAGTACGCCGCCTTCATCGCGCCGGCACTGCTGGCCGTCTCGGCGATGAACGGCGCGATCTACGACTCGACGTGGAACGTCTTCTTCAAGATGCACTTCGGCAAGCTGTACGACGCGATGCTCGCCACGTCGCTCGGGCCGCTGGACGTCGCGCTCGGAGAGATCTGCTACGCCCTGCTGCGCGGGGCCCTGTACGCCACCGGCTTCCTCACCGTGATGGCGGCGATGGGGCTGACGTCGTCGTGGGCGGCCCTGCTGGCGCTGCCGGCAGCCGTGCTGGTCGCGTTCGGGTTCGCCAGCCTTGGCATGGCGATCACCAGCTACATGAAGCGGTTCCAGCAGATGGACTGGATCCAGTTCATCCTGCTGCCGATGTTCTTGTTCTCGGCGACGTTCTACCCGCTGTCGGTGTACCCCGAGGCGATCCGGTGGCTCATCAAGGTGCTGCCGCTGTGGCACGGCGTGGAGCTGATCCGCGGCCTGACCACCGGCGCGCTCACCATGGCGCTGTGGGGGCACGTCCTGTACTACGTGGTGATGATCGCCCTCGGGGTGACCTTCACCACCCGCCGGCTGCGGGCGATGTTCCTGCGGTAGGCCGAGGGTCGGCCGCGGCGCGCCCCGGGGGCAGGAGGGCGC
>JAEXPS010000107.1 GCA_023438885.1 Actinomycetes bacterium | reverse complement strand
CCGCCGGCCAGCTCGATGCCGTCGACGCCGAGCTGTTCGCGCTGACGGCGGCGCTGGCGGGCCAGCGCGAGGTACGCCGCACGCTGCACGACGCGTCCGTGCCCGGCGAGCAGCGCGCCGAGCTGATCGACGCGGTGCTCGACGGCAAGGCCAGCGCCGTGACGCGGCTGCTGGCACGCCGGGCCGCGGCCGCGCCGCGAGGCCGCCGCTTCGTCGCGCAGCTGGGCGACATCTCGGACCTCATCGCCGAGCGCCGCAACCGCCGGGTGGCGACGGTGACCGTGGCCAGCCCGCTCGACGCCGACCAGCGCGAGCGTCTGGGCGGCCTGCTGTCGCGGGCGCTGGGCCACGACGTCACGATGAACGTCATCGTCGACCCGACCATCGTCGGCGGGCTGCGGGTGCAGTCCGGCGCCGACGTCATCGACGCCACCGTGCTGGCGCGCCTCGCCGATGCGCGCCGCCGGCTGGCGGGCTGAAAGTGAACGTCCCTGCGCACGCCCCGCGTGCGTCCCACGAGGAGAACGAGGCACATGGCTGAGCTGACGATCCGGCCGGAGGAGATCCGCGCCGCGCTGGACCGCTTCATGCAGTCGTACACGCCGCCCGCCGCGGCCACCGAGGAGGTGGGCCGCGTCACGCTGGCCGCCGACGGCATCGCGCAGGTCGAGGGCCTGCCCGGGGCGATGGCCAACGAGCTGCTCGAGTTCGCGGACGGCACGCTCGGCCTCGCGCTCAACCTCGACGTGCGCGAGATCGGTGTCGTGGTGCTCGGCGAGTTCGCCGGCATCGAGGAGGGCCAGCCGGTCAAGCGCACCGGCGAGGTGCTCTCCGTGCCGGTCGGCGACGGCTACCTCGGGCGCGTCGTCGACCCGCTGGGCCGTCCGATCGACGGTCTGGGCGAGGTGCCGACCGAGGGCCGCCGGGCGCTCGAGCTCCAGGCCGCCGGCGTGATGCAGCGCAAGAGCGTCCACGAGCCGCTGCAGACCGGCCTCAAGGCGATCGACACGATGATCCCGATCGGCCGCGGCCAGCGGCAGCTGATCATCGGCGACCGCCAGACCGGCAAGACGGCCATCGCGATCGACACGATCATCAACCAGAAGGCCAACTGGGCCAGCGGTGACCCGGCCAAGCAGGTGCGTTGCATCTACGTCGCGATCGGTCAGAAGGGCTCGACGATCGCCGCCGTGCGGGGCGCCCTCGAGGAGGCCGGCGCGCTGGAGTACACGACGATCGTCGCGGCCCCGGCCAGTGACCCGGCGGGCTTCAAGTACCTGGCCCCGTACACCGGCTCGGCCATCGGCCAGCACTGGATGTACCAGGGCCAGCACGTGCTCATCGTGTTCGACGACCTGTCCAAGCAGGCCGAGGCCTACCGTGCGGTCTCGCTGCTGCTGCGCCGGCCGCCGGGGCGCGAGGCCTACCCGGGCGACGTGTTCTACCTGCACTCCCGCCTGCTGGAGCGCTGCGCCAAGCTGTCCGACGACCTGGGCGCGGGCTCGATGACGGGCCTGCCGATCATCGAGACGAAGGCCAACGACGTCTCGGCGTACATCCCGACGAACGTCATCTCCATCACGGACGGGCAGATCTTCCTGCAGTCCGACCTGTTCAACGCGGACCAGCGCCCGGCGGTCGACGTCGGCATCTCGGTCTCGCGCGTCGGCGGCGCCGCACAGGTCAAGGCGATGAAGCAGGTCTCCGGCACGCTCAAGCTCGACCTGGCGCAGTTCCGCTCGCTCGAGGCGTTCGCGATGTTCGCGTCCGACCTCGACGCAGCTTCGCGCGCCCAGCTCGCGCGCGGCGCACGGCTGATGGAGCTGCTCAAGCAGGGCCAGTACAGCCCGTTCCCGGTCGAGGACCAGGTGGCGTCGATCTGGGCCGGGACCAAGGGCAAGCTGGACGACGTGCCGGTGCAGGACGTGCGCCGGTTCGAGTCCGAGCTGCTGGACCACCTGCGCCGCAACACCGGCGTGCTGACCGCGATCGCGCAGACCGGCAAGCTCGACGAGGCGACCGAGGCCGAGCTGGAGGCGGCGGTGGAGGAGTTCCGCAACGGCTTCCTCACCTTCGACGGGTCGCCGCTCGTCGGCGGCGAGCAGGCGGAGGAGCCGGTGGAGGTCGAGCAGGAGCAGATCGTCCGGCAGAAGAGGGCCTAGACGTGGCAGGTTCGCAGCGCGTCTACCGCCAGCGCATCCGGTCCACCCAGGCGCTGAAGAAGATGTTCCGCGCCCAGGAGCTGATCGCGGCCTCGCGCATCGGCAAGGCCCGCGACCGGATGGCGATGGCGACGCCGTACGCCCGCGCCATCACGCGCGCGGTGTCCGCGCTCGCGACGCACTCGGACGTGTCGCACCCGTTCCTCGTCGAACGGCACGACACGAAGCGCGCCGCGGTGCTCCTGGTCGCGAGCGACCGCGGCATGGCCGGCGCCTACTCGGCGACGGTGATCCGGGAGACCGAGCGGCTGGTCGGTGACCTGCAGGACGAGGGCAAGCAGGTGGACCTGTTCGTCGCAGGCCGCCGCGCCGAGGCCTACTACACGTTCCGCCAGCGCCCGCCGCAGCGCGCGTGGGTGGGGCAGAGCGACGCCCCGACGGCGGCCCTGGCCGACGAGATCGCGGACGTGCTGCTCGCCGCGTACACCGCGCCGGCCGGCGCAGGCGGGGTCGACGAGCTGCACGTGGTCTACACGCAGTTCGTCAACATGGTCACCCAGCGGCCGCGCGTCATCCGGCTGCTGCCGCTCGAGGTGGTCGAGGGCGTCGTCGAGCCCGGCGACACCGACGTCCTGCCGCTCTACGAGTTCGAGCCGAGCCCGGCCGTGGTGCTCGACGCGCTGCTGCCGCGGTACGTCCGCTCACGCATCTACGCCGTGCTGCTCCAAGCCGCCGCTTCGGAGCTGGCGGCGCGCCAGCGTGCGATGCACACGGCGACCGAGAACGCCGAGGACCTCATCCGCACGTACACCCGGCTGGCCAACCAGGCCCGCCAGGCCGAGATCACCCAGGAGATCAGCGAGATCGTCTCGGGCGCCGACGCGCTCGCAGCGGCCTCCTGAGCGACGAAGCGAGGACACCGACAATGACCGCCACCACCGTCGACCCGACGGCCACCGAGGCCCACACGCCCGGCGTCGGACGCGTCGCCCGGGTGATCGGGCCCGTCGTGGACATCGAGTTCCCGCCGGACCAGATCCCGGAGATCTACAACGCCCTCACCGTCGAGATCGAGCTGGCGAACCAGGGCGAGGGCGAGGCGACCCACAGCCTGACGCTGGAGGTCGCCCAGCACCTCGGTGACTCGCTGGTGCGCGCGATCGCGCTCAAGCCGACGGACGGCCTGGTGCGCGGCGCCGCCGTCACCGACACCGGGGCGCCGATCTCGGTGCCCGTGGGCGACGTCACCAAGGGCCACGTGTTCAACGTCACCGGCGACGTGCTCAACCTCGCGCCGGGCGAGAAGCTCGAGATCACCGAGCGCTGGCCGATCCACCGCAAGCCCCCGGCCTTCGACCAGCTGGAGTCGAAGACCCAGATGTTCGAGACCGGCATCAAGGTGATCGACCTGCTCACCCCGTACGTCCAGGGCGGCAAGATCGGCCTGTTCGGCGGCGCAGGGGTCGGCAAGACCGTGCTGATCCCGGAGATGATCCAGCGCGGCGCGCGGGAGCACGGCGGCGTGTCGGTGTTCGCCGGCGTCGGCGAGCGCACCCGCGAGGGCAACGACCTCATCGTCGAGATGGAGGAGGCCGGCGTCTTCGAGAAGACCGCCCTGGTCTTCGGTCAGATGGACGAGCCGCCGGGGACGCGCCTGCGCGTCGCCCTGTCCGCGCTGACGATGGCGGAGTACTTCCGCGACGTGCAGAAGCAGGACGTGCTGCTCTTCATCGACAACATCTTCCGGTTCACGCAGGCCGGCTCCGAGGTCTCCACGCTGCTGGGCCGCATGCCCTCCGCCGTGGGCTACCAGCCGAACCTCGCCGACGAGATGGGCGCCCTCCAGGAGCGCATCACCTCGACGCGCGGCCACTCGATCACGTCGCTCCAGGCGATCTACGTGCCGGCCGACGACTACACCGACCCCGCGCCGGCCACCACGTTCGCCCACCTGGACGCCACCACCGAGCTGTCCCGCGAGATCGCCTCGCGCGGTCTGTACCCGGCCGTGGACCCGCTGGCCTCGACGAGCCGCATCCTCGACCCGCGCTACGTGGGCCAGGAGCACTACGACGTGGCGACGCAGGTCAAGGCGATCCTCCAGCGCAACAAGGAGCTCCAGGACATCATCGCGATCCTCGGCGTCGACGAGCTGTCCGAGGAGGACAAGACCGTCGTCGCCCGGGCGCGGCGCATCCAGCAGTTCCTCTCGCAGAACACCTACATGGCCGAGAAGTTCACCAACGTGCCCGGCTCGACCGTGCCGGTGGCGGAGACCGTCGAGGCGTTCAAGAAGATCGCCGAGGGCGAGTTCGACCACATCGCCGAGCAGGCGTTCTTCAACGTCGGCGGCCTCGAGGACCTGGAGCGCAACTGGGCGCGGATCCAGAAGGACTACGGGGTCTGACGATGGCACAGCTCGAGGTCGACCTCGTCGACGCGGACGGCAAGGTGTGGTCGGGCGCAGCCCGGTCGCTCACGGCGCCCGCGTCCGAGGGCGAGATGGGCATCCTGCCCGGGCACACCCCGGTGCTGGCGGTGCTCCAGGCGGGCGAGGTCCGGGTGACCGAGCACGACGGGGGACCTGTGCTGCGCTGGACGGTCGACGGAGGGTTCCTCTCGGTCGACGCGGACCAGGTGACGGTCGTGGTGGACGACGCCCGGCCCGTCGTCGAGGCCCACTGAGGTTCCGGGCATGCATGGGACGACGTGGTGGCTGGTGGCAGCCCTCCTCGTCGTCCTGGCCCTCGCCGCGGTCGCGGTGATCCTCTGGGCGTCACGCGCCACCACGCTGGCCAACCGCGTGGGCTCGTTCGCCTGCTCACTGGCCGACGACCGCGGCGGCCCCTGCCGGGCGGGCATCGCCCAGTACGGGCGCCAGCGGCTGTACTGGTGGCGCCGGCTCTCGATCGCACCACGGGCGTCGAGGATCTGGGACCGCGCGGGCATCGTCGTGCTCGAACGGACCACCGAGCCCTCGCCGGGGAACGGCCCGGCCGTCGTGCTGGTGCGGTGCGAGGTGACCATGCCGGGCGGCCGCCAGACCGTGCGCCTGCGGATGTCGCCGGAGGCCTACGCGGGATTCACGTCGTGGATCGAGGCCACGCCCCGGACCGTCAGGTCGGTGATCTAGTGCGGCTGGTGGTCGCGACCTGCACGGCGACGTACTCGGGCCGGCTGGACGCGCACCTCCCGCTTGCCCGCCGGCTGCTCGTCGTCAAGGCCGACGGCTCGGTGCTGCTGCACGCCGACGGCGGCTCCTACAAGCCGCTGAACTGGATGAGCCCCCCGTGCACGCTCGCGGTGTCCGCACCGTCCGACGAGGCGGCGGCGGCCGGTGTGACGGCCGTGTGGACCGTGCAGCACGCCAAGTCCGACGACCGGCTGGTGGTCGAGCTGCACGAGGTGCTCCACGACTCGGACCACGAGCTCGGGGTGGATCCCGGACTGGTGAAGGACGGCGTCGAGGCGCACCTGCAGGAGCTGCTGGCCGAGCAGATCGAGCTGCTGGGCCCCGGGCACACGCTGGTGCGGCGCGAGTACCCGACGCCGATCGGGCCGGTGGACATCCTCGCGCGCGACCCGTCCGACGGTGCGCGCCACGTCGCGGTGGAGATCAAGCGCCGCGCGACGATCGACGCCGTGGAGCAGCTGACCCGCTACCTGGACCTCCTCAACCGCGACCCGCTGCTGGCGCCGGTGCGCGGCATCCTGGCGGCCCAGGCGGTGGCGCCGCAGGCCCGCACGCTGGCGAGCGACCGTGGCATCGACGTGCTGCTCCTCGACTACGAGGCGATGCGCGGCTCGGACGACCCGACGACCCGCCTCTTCTGACCCCGCCTCGCTCTGATCGCGCCGCCGACGCCCCACACCCGCCGAGCGCATATTTCGTCGCCGAACGCGTACGTTTCGGGCGCCAGTACATACGCGCTCGGCGATGAAGGATGCGCTCGACGACGAAGGGTGCGCGGGACGGCGATGGGTGCGCCTGGGGCGGGACGTGGCTGCGAGGATGGGCCGGTGTCCTTCACCGAGCGGCTGATCGGCAGCGGCGACGAACGCGCCCGGCACGAGCTGACCCTGCGCCGCACCCTCGTCGCGATGGGCTGGGGCGCCCTGTCCTCGATCGTGCTGGTGGTGGCCACGGTCGCGGTGACCGCCGGCATCGGCGAGGCGCTGTCGGGCTGGACGTTCGTCTGGGTGGTCCTCCAGTACGTCGCGGCCGTGGTGCTCGCGCCGCTGCTCGTCATGGGGGCGCTGTGGGTGCTGCGGCGGTGCGGGCCCGGACGGCTGCCGCGCGTGCTCGTCGGGCTGGCGGCCGGGTTCGTGCTCGGCCTCGTCGAGCAGCTGCTGTTCACCGGCATGAGCCCCGTCGAGCTGGTCCGCACCGAGCCCGCCCTGGCCTTCCTCGTGCTCGGTGTGCCGCCGATCGCCGGCGCGGTCGCCGGCGCGCTCGTCGGCCCGCGCCCGGCGCTGCCGTCCGCCGCGGCCCCCGGTCCCGACGAGCGCGCGGAGGACTCCGTGCCCGGTCCGGCCTGATCGAAGCCTGGAAGGATGGCGGCGTGACGACTCCCTTCGCGCCTGGAAGTCCGTCCGCGCTGCGCGGGAGGGTGGTGACGCCCGACGAGGTGATCGACGACGGCACCCTCGTCCTCGACGGTGCGACGATCGCCTGGGTGGGCTCGGCGACGCTGGTCCCCGAGCCCTGGCGCGGGGCGCTGCCGGCACCGACCGCCGACACCCTGCTGCCGGGCCTCGTCGACGTGCACTGCCACGGCGGCGGCGGGGCGAGCTTCCCGGACGCGACGACGAGCGAGGAGATCGCGGTCGCAGCGGGGGAGCACCTGCGGCACGGCACCACCAGCCTCGTCGCGTCGCTGGTGACGGCATCCGCCGACGTGCTCGTCGAGCGCGCCGCGCTGCTGGCCGAGGCGGTGGACGCGGGCACGCTCGTCGGCATCCACGCCGAGGGGCCCTTCCTGTCCCACGAGCGGCGTGGGGCGCAGAGCCCGGCACACCTCGTGGCCGGCGACCCCGACCTGGTGCGGCGGCTCGCCGAGGCGGCACGCGGGCACCTGGTCACCATGACCGTGGCGCCGGAGGTCCCCGGGATCGTCGCGCCGCCGGACGACGTCATGGCCGCCCTCGTCGCGGCCGGTGCGCTGCCCTCGATCGGCCACACGGACGGCAGCGCCGAGCAGGTGGAGGCCGCGATCGCTCGTGCCGACGCGTTGCTCTCGGCGGACCCGCACGCGCCCCTGTCGCGGCCCACGGCGACACACCTGTTCAACGGCATGCGCCCGCTGCACCATCGCGACCCCGGGCCGATCGCCGCGTGCCTCGCGGCGGCCGCGCGCGGCGCGCTGGTGGTCGAGCTCGTCGCCGACGGCACGCACCTGGCCGACGCGACGGTGCGCTCGGTGTTCGACCTCCTCGGCCCCGACGCGATCGTGCTGGTCACCGACGCGATGGCCGCCGCCGGCATGCCGGACGGCGACTACCGGCTCGGCCCGATGTCCGTGCGGGTGGCCGGCGGCGTGGCGCGGATCGTCGAGTCCGACGGGACCGCCACGGCCATCGCCGGCGGCACGGCCCATCTCCTCGACGTGGTGCGGTGCACCGTGCGCGCCGGGGTCCCGCTGGTCGACGCCGTGCGTGCCGCGAGCAGCACACCGGCCGGCGTGCTGGGCCGGGGAGATCTCGGCGCCCTGGCCCCCGGCCGCCGCGCGGACGTGGTCGTCGTCGACGCCGACCTGCGGCCGGTGCGCGTGCTCCGGGGCGGTGTCCAGGTCGCCTGACGACACGCTGGAGCAGGACGATCCGGCCACTCGTCGCCGGCGGGTCGTATCGATTCGATAGCGCGCCGCGCAGCAGGTAGCGTTCAGCGCACGCGCGCGCCTCGTCGGCCCCGCCCCACCCTGCGAAAGGCACCCCATGGCTACCTCACGCCCGTCCGGCCGCCGGTTCCCCGCGGACTTCGTCTTCGGCTCGGCGACCGCGAGCTACCAGATCGAGGGCGCCGTGCACGAGGGCGGCCGGGGTCCGTCGATCTGGGACACGTTCTCGCACACGCCGGGCAAGGTGCTCAACGGCGACACCGGCGACGTGGCCGCGGACCACTACCACCGCGTCGAGCAGGACGTCGCGATCATGAAGGACCTCGGCCTGGAGGCCTACCGGTTCTCGGTCGCGTGGCCGCGCGTCCAACCGACCGGTGCCGGCGAGCCCAACCCCGCGGGCCTGGCGTTCTACTCCGACCTCGTCGACCGCCTGATCGCGGCCGGCATCAAGCCCGTCGTCACGCTCTACCACTGGGACCTGCCGCAAGCGCTGGAGGACCGCGGTGGCTGGGCCAACCGCGAGACCGCCTACCTGTTCGCGGACTACGCCCGCATCGTCGCGCGCGCCCTGGGCGACCGCGTCGACCTGTGGAGCACCCTGAACGAGCCGTGGTGCTCGGCATTCCTCGGCTACGCCTCCGGCGTGCACGCTCCGGGCGTCACGGACGACGAAGCAGCCCTCAAGGCGACCCACCACCTCAACCTGGCCCACGGCCTGGCCGCCCGCGCCATCCGCGAGGAGCTCGGCGAGGACACCCCGATCTCCATCACGCTCAACCTCCACGTCTTCGCCCCGGCCACGGACTCGCCCGACGACATCGAGGCCTGCCGCCGCGTCAACACGATCGGCAACGAGGTGTTCCTCCAGCCGCTGCTCGAGGGCCGCTACCCGGCCGACGTCTTCGCTGACACCGCGCACGTCAGCGACTGGTCGTTCGTCGAGGACGGCGACCTGGAGCTGATCAAGGTGCCGATCGACATCCTGGGGCTCAACTACTACGACGACGCCGTGGTGCGCCGCGGCCCGGCCCCGATCGGTGACGGCCGGCCCGGTCCGGACGGCCACAAGACCTCCCTCCACATCCCGTGGGTGGGCTGCGACGACGTCGAGTGGGTGCGGCGGCCCGGCCCGCGCACTGCGATGGACTGGGGCATCCACCCCGAGGGCCTCACCCGCCTGCTCGTGGAGCTGTCCCGGCGCTACCCGGACCAGCCGCTGGCGATGACCGAGAACGGCGCGGCGTTCTACGACGACGTCGTCGACGGCCGCGTCCACGACCAGGACCGCCTCGACTACATCCACGACCACGTCGACGCCGTCGGCGAGGCGATCGAGGCCGGCGCCGACGTGCGCGGGTACTTCGTCTGGTCGCTCATGGACAACTTCGAGTGGGCGTACGGCTACGACCGCCGGTTCGGGATCGTGCACGTCGACTACCCGACCGGCACACGCACCGTGAAGGACTCGGCCCTGTGGTACCGCGAGCTCGTCCGCACGCGCGAGGTGCCCCCGCCGAACGTCCCGTAGCCACCGAACGCATCACCAGTCGCCGAACGCATCGTCGTTCGCCGAACGCGTACGTTCCGAAGCCCGGGACCTACGCGTTCGATCACCGGCGATGCGTTCGGCGAGAGGATGGCCACGTGCCCAGCAGCCGGAAGTCGAGCAAGCGGCCGTACGGCGCCGCGCACGTACCGCTCGACCTCGAGCGGGCGAGCGGCGGGCGGCGTACGGAGTCGGCGCCGGACGGTGAGTGGGTGGTGCAGCAGGTGCGCGGCGGCGAACGGGAGTACCGCTGCCCCGGCTGCGACCAGCTGATCCCGCCGGGCACGGCGCACCTCGTCGCCTGGCGGGACGACGACCTGCTCGGCGTCGGTGTCGAAGGCCGCCGCCACTGGCACACGTCGTGCTTCGGCGCCCGCACCCGCCGCGGGCCCACCCGCCGCTGACCCGGCTGCGCTCGCGGCGGGCTACCGATGCGGCACCACGACCGCGAGCCTCGGCGCGGGTCCAGGCCCGACGACGCAACGAGGCTCGCGTTCGGCGGGCGGCGACGAAGGGAGCGCCGGCCTCGGCGCGGATAGGCTCGCGGCGATGAGCGCGAGCGAGGGCACCCCGATCCGATCCCTGACCGTACTGCCGGCCCTGCGCGAGGACGTCGAGCTCCACACCGCCGACGGCCTGACGTTGGTGGGCGAGCTCGCCCGCCCGGTCGACGAGCACGGCAACCCGGTCACCCCGAGGGCGACCCTCGTCACCCTGCACCCGCTGCCGACGCACGGCGGGTACATGGACTCCCACGTGCTGCGCAAGGCGTCGTGGCGGCTACCGGCGCTGGCCGGGCTGGCCGTGCTCCGCTTCAACACCCGGGGCACGACGAGCCCGCGGGGCACCAGCGAGGGAGCCTTCGACGAGGGCGTGGGCGAGCGCTTCGACGTCGCGGCGGCGATCGAGTTCGCCGAGTACCACGACCTGCCGCACCCGTGGCTCGTCGGCTGGTCGTTCGGCACCGAGCTGGCCCTCAAGTACGGCCGCGACCCGGCGCTCGAGGGCGCGATCCTCCTGTCCCCACCACTGCACCGCGCCACGGACGAGGATCTCGACGCCTGGGCCGGCTTCGGCCGCCCGCTCGTCGTCCTGGTGCCGGAGCAGGACGACTTCCTGCGGCCCGACGAGGCCCGGCCGCGCTTCGCGCGGGTGCCGCAGGCGGAGCTGATCGCCGTCGCGGGAGCGAAGCACCTGTGGGTGGGGGAGGCTGCGGTACGGAGGGTTCTCGACGAGGTCGTCGCCCACGTGCTGCCCGGCCAAGGGCCCCTGCCGCACGTCTGGCACGGTCCGAGCACGCAGGCGGACCGCGGACGGGATGCGACGGAACCCGACGCGTGAGTTCGACGGGAGGTCGACGATGACGATGACGACGATCCGGGCGGCGGGGGAGGGTGCGGGCCTTCCCCTGGTGCTGCTGCACGGCTTCCCCCTCGACTCACGGATGTGGCAGGAGGTGGGGGAGCTGATCCCGGGCTCCCGCGCCGTGTACGCCGCCGACCTGCCCGGCACGCCTGCGACGGCCGGCGCGCTGCCCGATCCGCCGTCGCTCGACGCGTCCGCGGACCACGTCGCCGAGCTGCTGGCCGGCCTCGGTGTGGGCCGTGCCGTGGTGGTCGGCCTCTCGATGGGCGGGTACGTGGCGCTCGCCCTGCTGGAGCGGCACCCGTCGCTGGTGGCGGGCCTGGGCCTGGTGGACACCAAGTCGGCGGCCGACACCGCCGAGGCGGCCGAGAACCGGCTGGCTCGGGCACAGCGCCTCGAGCGCGACGGGACGGTCGCCGAGGTGCTTCCCGACGCCGACTCCCTGCTCGGCGAGACCACTCGCGCCGCACGGCCGCAGGTGCGCGAGCAGGTGCTCGAGTGGATCGGCGAGCAGTCACCGGCCGGACTCGCCTGGGCGCAACGTGCGATGGCCGCCCGGCCCGACCGCACGGCCGCGCTGCGCGCCTACGCCGGGCCGGTGGCGGTCCTGGTGGGCGACGAGGATGCCGTGACCCCGGTGGCGCAGGCGGAGGCGATGGTCGCCGCCGCGCCGCGGGCGTCGTTGGTCGTCGTGCGCGGGGCAGGACACCTGTCCGCGATCGAGGAGCCTGCCGGCGTGGCGACAGCTCTCGCGGAGCTGGCGCGGCGAGCCGACTCCGCGGCCGCGTCGTAGAGGACTAGCCGGCCGCGCCGAGGACGCGTGCGATGGCGATGTCGAGGTCCAGCGACTCGCCGTCCTTGCCGCCGGCGCCGAGGATCAGCGGGGGGTCGGACGGCTCGGGCCGAACGCCGCGGAATCGCGCCGCCAGCGACGAGGGCGCGAGCAGCACGTAGAACTCCCCGTCGACGTCCACGCCGACCGTCCGGTCCTGCCGCAGGTACCAGCCGCGCAGCGGCGTGGCGTACGTGTGGCGCCGGTCGAAGGACCGGGCCCGCAGCGGCACGGGCTCGGGTCCGTCGGCCAGGGCGCGCTCGACGAAGGCACGGAGCATCTGTCTCGCCTGAGCCGACTCCGCCGCCTGCCGCCTGGCCAGGGCCTCGGCATGGTGCGCCGCCGAGGCGCGACGGTTCTCGCGCCAGGCCTCGGGGTCGTGGTGACTCACCGGGCCGGGGCGGTGTCCGTGTCGTCGGAGACGACGGGGATGACGCCCGTGTCCTCGAGGTCGGCGGCGTCCGTGGTCTCGGCGGGGGCACCGTTCTCCGAGGCCGCGGGCTCGTCGGCATGCGCGTCCGGCGTCCACGCCGTCGGCGCGGGCTCGTCGGCCGCGGGGCTCGGCTCGGCGGGGACCGACGCGGCGACCGGCGCCGGGCGGGCCTTGCCCTTGGCGGTGCGCGGAGCCTTGGCGGCGCGGTCGGCGGCCTTGCCGGCGGGGGACTCGGCGAACTCGGCCGCGACCTTGCCCGCCTTCTCCACGGCGCCGAGGTCCGGGTTGGCGCCGAGCAGGCTGCGCAGCTCGTCGAGGTAGCTCGTGATCGACTCGCGCTGGCGGTTGAGGTCCTCGACCTGGCGCTGCGCGGTGGTCCGCTCGCGCTCGGACTCGTTCATCGCGTCGGAGATCTGCTTCTCGGCGTGCTCGCGAGCCTCCGCGACCACGCGGTCGGCGTTGCGCCGCGCGTTGGAGATCAGGTCCCGGGCGTGGGCCTCGGCGTCGGAGCGGACCTTGTCCGCCTGCGCGAGTGCCTTGGCGACCCGCTCCTCGGCCTCGGCTGCGTGGGCCTCGGCGTCGGCGACCAGCCGCTCGGTCTCGGCCCGCACCGTGGCGGCCCGCTCCTCGTCGGCCCGCTCGGCCGCGGCCCGCTTGGAGGCGATCTCCAGCTCGGCCTCGGCCAGCCGCTGCTCGGCGTCCTGGATCATCGCGTCCGCGTTGGCCTTGGCCTGTGCGGCCTCGTCGGCGACCGCGCGGTGGGCCTCGGTCACCAGGCGCTCGACCTCGAGGCGGGTCGTCTCGCGCAGCTCGGTCGTCTCGCGGGTGGCGGTCGACCGCAGCTCGGCAGCCTCGCGCTCGGCGGTCTCGCGCAGCGCCGCGGCCTCGCGCTCCGTCGTCTCGCGCAGCGCGGTGGTCTCGGTCGCGGTGCGGTCGCGCAGGTCGGTGGTCTCGCGCAGTGCGGCCGCGCGCAGCTCGGCCGCGTACTGCTCGGTCTCGGACCGAAGCTTCGCCACGGTCTGCTCGGCCTCCGTGCGCAGGGCCGCGACCTCGTCGGCGGCGGCGGCGCGCTGCTCGCCGGTCTCGCGGTCCGCGGTGGCGCGGACGAAGGCGGCGTACTGGTCCGCCTCGGTGCGCAGTGCGGCGACCTCGGCGGCGACGCGCTGCTGGAGGGCCGCGGCCTCGCGCTCGGCGGCGGACCGCACCTGGTCGGCGTACTCGGCGGCCTGCGCGCGCAGCGTGGCGACCTCGTCGGCGACGTGCTGGCGCAGCGTGGCGACCTCGGCGTCCGCCTCCTGGCGCACTCGCGCGGCGTACGCGTCCGCGCTGGCCGTGCGCTCGGCCGTCTCGGACTCGACGCGCTGGCGCAGAGCCGTGGTGTCGGCGTCCGCGCTCTGGCGCACGTCCTGCGCGTAGCGGTCAGCGTCCTCGCGCAGCGCGGCGACCTCGGCCTCCGTGCGGGTGCGCAGCTCGCTGGCCGTCCGCTCGGTGAGGATGCGCAGCTGCGTCGCCTCGTGCTCGGTGGTGGCGCGCAGCGTGCCGAGCTCGCGCTCGAGGCTGGTGCGCCGCTCGCTCTCCTCGGTGGCGATCGCGGAGGCGATCCGCTGTGCCTCGCGCTCGGCGGAGCCGACGAGCTCCTCGGCCCTGCGCTGCGCGGCGGTCAGCTCGCTCTCGGCCTCGGCGGAGGCCGTGGTGCGCACCTCGTCGGCCTCCCGGCGCGCGGTGGCGAGCAGCTCGGCCACCTCGTTCTCGGCGCGCGCGCGAAGCTGCCCGGCGGCGAGCTTGGCGCGTGCGACGGCGTCCGCGGCCTGGGCGTTCGCCTGGGTGATCACCTCGGACGACTGCTCCTCGGCCGAGCGCAGCAGCTGCTCGATGCGCGAGCCGAGGCCCGTGTACGTCGGGCGCTCCACCTCGCGCAGCTGGCGATGGGCCTCGGACAGCTCGCCGGCGGCCTGCATGGCCTTGGCGTCGGCCTGCTCCACCTGAGAACGGACCTCGCTGAGGGTGCGCTCGAGCTCCGCGATCCGCGCGTCCACCGCGACGCGGTCGTAGCCGCGGAAGTTGACGACGGGGAAGGGGGTGATGTCGTCAGCCACGACGGCTCCTCCAGGGGACGTGTCTCGACCCCGGCCTGGTTCGGCGGGAGCGCCGCTGCCGGTGGTCCGGGCGCCAGGATACGCGGAACGTGGAGGGGTTCGACCGCCGTCCGGGGGACGGTTGCTGGGAACGCGGATGCCGTGGCCACCTATCCTGAGGTGTCCCCGCCGAGAGGAACCGAGTGCTCAAGCGAGTCATCTACGCCGCCATCGGCGTCGTCGGCCTGGTGCTGATCGGCCTGGCCACCGCGTCGGCGACCGTATGGCGGGCGGACGACGTCCTGCGCGCCTCGGCGACCCCGGACGAGCCGATCCTGGTCACCGACCCCGGCGTGCTCGAGATGGCCGGCGACCCGGTCACCGTGACGGCGACGGTGCCCGAGGGCGGGCACGTGGTGATGGCCGTCGGCCGCGACACCGACGTGATCGGCTGGGTGGGTTCCGACGACCACGCCCGGGTGACGGGGCTCGAAGGGTGGCACGAGCTGGCGCTCGCCGGGCCCGCACCCGCGGCCACCGCCCCGGCCGGCACCAGCACGGCGCAGGCGACGACCACGCCCGCCGAGCCGACAACCGCGCCCGCCGAGCCGACGCCGACCCCGAGCGAGACCGCCGCCGCAGCGCCCGGTGAGTCCGCGACCGCCGCCGGCGCGCCACCGGACCCCTCGACCTCCGACATGTGGGTGACGCAGGAGGAGGGCACCGGGTCGGCCGAGCTGACGTGGCAGGCACAGCCCGGACGCTGGAGCCTGCTGGTGGTCGGCACCACCGCGTCCGGTGCCGCCGCGTCGCCGACGCTGGAGCTGGCGTGGCCGCGCACCGTGACGACGCCGTACCTGGTGCCGGGCACCGTCCTCGGCAGCGTTTTGCTCCTTCTGGGCGCGGGGTTGCTGGTCCATGACATCTTCCGCCGGCGCCACCCGAAGGAGTGGACGCCGGTGCTGACGGCGTCGATCCCCGTGGCCGCGGACAGCAAGGCGGCCGCCGGCCAGCCGCTGACGCGGCGGCAGATCCGCGAGATGCAGGCGCTCGCCGCCGAGCAGCAGCGCGCCGAACGGGCGGGGCTTCGGTCACCGACCGCTCCCGCGACAGGTCCCGCACCCGACGGCGGCGCCGCGGCACCCGAGAGCGCCGCGGCGGCGGGCGCCACGCGATCCCTCCCGCCGAAGCCGCCTGCCGTGGCAGACGACTCCGCCGCTGACGCGCCGGCGGGGGCTGCAGCGGCCCATCGCAGCTGGGAGCCGGCGCCCGAGACACGGCCCGTGCCGGTACCGGCCGGCGCGGAGCCGGACCATGAGCCGGACGAGGTCGAGCGCCCCGACGAGACCGGGCGTCCGGACGACGCCGAGCGCCCCGACGGGACCGAGCGTCCCGACGAGACCGGGCCGCCGGCCGAGACGCCGACGTCCGCCGTGACGCCCTCCGGCACGCAGCCGCAGGCCCCGCTCAGCCGGCGGGCACTGCGAGGTCAGCGGCCGGCGTGGGTCGCCGAGCGGCCGGCTGACACCGAGCAGCCG
>JAEXPS010000059.1 GCA_023438885.1 Actinomycetes bacterium | reverse complement strand
GCGCTCGGGGGAAGCGGCGGCGCTCGGCGGGAGCGGCGGCGCGCGGGTGGGCGGCCGGGGGGTGGCATGCGCGGGGGCATGCGAGGACCCCTCGCACACCCGCCAGAGCTCACCTGCCCTTGCTGCCTTCCGGCCCTGGGGGGGTTCAGCGAGATGACGCCGCACGAGGGGTCGAGGGCCAAGACTACCGTCCCGCGGGCACCGGGTCCCTTCGCAGCGACGGCCGGCGCACCACCGGCCGGCCACGGAACAGCCCCACCCGCCGCGTTCGGGCGGCCTGACGCGCCGACAGATGACTGGATCCGCGCGTCAGGGCGCCCGGGACCGCCGAAGGCGCACCTGGACCCGGACCGCGCAGGAAGTCATGGGTTGTCTAGGTCCGAAGTCCACTGTCCCTTGTGATGGTTTTCTCTAGCGTTGAGGTGACGGCAGACACGATGGGATGTGCTGCCCACAGACGAGAGCAATGGCGGCCTCGCCTCGTGAGAGGCCCCGGTGCCGGCTCCCCCATGGAGGTCTTGGACGTGACCGAGGTTCTCAGCGACACCGTCACCGTCACGGTGAACGACCGTGAGGTCCAGGTGCCCGAGGGGCAGACCATCCTGCAGGCGATGACGCAGGTAGGCATCGACATCCCGTCGCTGTGCCACGACATCCGCCTGGAGCGGACGAACGCCAGCTGCGGCCTGTGCGTGGTCGAGGTCGGCGAGGACACCCCGCGCGACGTCAAGGCGTGCCTGACGCCCATCCGCGCCGGCATGACCATCACGACGCACAACCCGCGCCTCGACGCCTACCGCAAGGTGCGCCTGGAGCAGCTGCTGTGCGACCACAACGCCGACTGCGTGGCGCCCTGCGTCGAGACCTGCCCGGCCAACGTGGACATCCAGACGTACCTGCGCCTCGTCGCCGACGGCAACTACGAGGCCGCGGTCCGCGTGATCAAGGACCGCAACCCGTTCCCGTCCGTGTGCGGCCGCGTGTGCCCGCACCCCTGTGAGGCCGCCTGTCGCCGCAACCTCGTCGACACCCCCGTCGCGATCAACTACGTCAAGCGCTTCGCCGCCGACTGGGACATGGCCCGCGAGACCCCGTGGGTGCCCCGCGTCGCCACCCCGACGGGCAAGACGGTCGCCGTGATCGGCGCCGGCCCGTCCGGCCTCTCCGCCGCCTACTACGCCGCCCTCGCCGGCCACGCCGTCACGGTCTTCGAGAAGCAGGACAAGGCCGGCGGCATGATGCGCTACGGCATCCCCGAGTACCGCCTGCCGAAGGCGACGCTCGACAAGGAGATCGGCATCATCCAGGCGATGGGTGTGCAGATCGTCACCGGCAAGGCCCTCGGCACGCACCTGAGCCTGGAGGACCTGCGTCGCGACTTCGACGCGGTCTACCTGGCGATCGGCTCCTGGCGTGCGACCCCGCTGCGCATGGACGGCGAGAACCTCGACGGCGTGTGGCTCGGCATCCAGTACCTGGAGCGCATCACCAAGGGCGACGACATCCCGCTCGGCCGCACGGTGGTGGTCGGCGGTGGCAACACGGCGATCGACTGCGCCCGCACCGCGCTGCGCACCGGCGCCGAGAAGGTCACCCTCGTCTACCGCCGCAGCCGCGAGGAGATGCCGGCGGAGCCGTACGAGGTCGAGGAGGCGCTGCACGAGGGCGTCGAGATGATGTACCTCACCGCCCCGGACAAGATCACCACGGGCCCCGGCGGCATCAAGCTGCTGCACTGCCTGCGCATGGAGCTCGGCGAGCCCGACCGCTCCGGCCGCCGCCGCCCCATCCCCGTGGAGGGCAGCGAGTTCGTCATCGAGGCGGACACGATCATCGGCGCCATCGGCCAGAGCACCGACACCGGCTTCCTCTACAACGACCTGCCGGTGCGCCTGAACAAGTGGGGCGACATCGACGTCGACGGCCGCACCATGCAGTCGTCGGAGGGCAAGATCTTCGCGGGCGGCGACTGCGTCACCGGCCCCGCCACCGTGATCCAGGCCGTGGCCGCGGGCCGCCGTGCCGCCGCCGCGATCGACGAGTTCGTCACCCGCGGCTACGTGCGCCCCGGCCACGAGGACTACACCTGCTCGCGCGGCACGCTCGAGGAGATGCCGAAGGCCGAGTTCGAGGTGCTGCCGAAGCTGGCACGCGCCGAGATGAACGCCCTGGCCGTGCAGAACCGGACCAAGAGCTTCGTCGAGGTGGAGACCGGCCTCACCGAGGAGCAGGCCCGCGCCGAGGCGGCCCGGTGCCTGCGGTGCGGCTGCGCCAAGCGCAACGACTGCGCACTGCGCGACACGGCGTCGCACCACGACGTGGTGTTCGAGACCCCGCTGCACATCCGGCCGTACTCGCCGATCGTGCAGGACCACGAGTTCATCGTCCGCGACAACAACAAGTGCATCAGCTGCGGCCGGTGCGTCGCCGCGTGTGCGGACGTCGAGGGCGTCGGCGTGCTGGCCTTCCAGTTCCACAACGGCCAGCTGCGCGTCGGCACGCACAACGGCCTGCCGCTCTCGCAGACCGACTGCGTCAGCTGCGGTCAGTGCGTGCGCGCCTGCCCCTGCGGCGCGCTGGACTACAAGCGCGAGCGCAACAACGTGTTCCGCGCCATCAACGACACCAGCAAGACCGTCGTCGGCTTCGTCGCCCCGGCCGTGCGCTCGGTGATCGCGGCCGAGTACGGCATCTCGCCGACCGAGGTCGGCCCGTTCATCGCCGGCCTGATGCGCAAGATCGGCTTCGACAAGGTCTTCGACTTCGTGTTCGCCGCCGACCTGACGATCGTCGAGGAGGCCACCGAGTTCCTGGGCCGCGTGGAGCGCGGCGGCGTGATGCCGCAGTTCACCAGCTGCTGCCCGGGCTGGGTGAACCTCGTCGAGCGCCGCTACCCCGAGCTGATCCCGCACCTGTCCAGCTGCAAGAGCCCCCAGCAGATGATGGGCGCCACGGTGAAGAACCACTTCGCCCAGCAGGCGGGCGTCGGGCTCGACGAGCTCTACGTCGTCTCGATCGTCCCGTGCCTCGCCAAGAAGTACGAAGCCGCGCGCGACGAGTTCGCCCCGGACGGCATCCGCGACGTCGACGCCGTGCTGACCACCACCGAGTTCCTCGAGATGGCGCAGCAGCTGCGGCTCGAGAAGGAGGACGTCACCCCCGGCGAGTTCGACGACCCGTACCACCAGGTCTCCGGCGCGGGCATGCTGTTCGGCGCCTCGGGCGGCGTGGCGGAGGCCTCGATGCGCATGGCCATCGAGAAGCTGACTGGCGAGCCGCTCACCGAGAAGATCGAGTTCGAGGAGCTGCGCGGCTTCGCCGGCGGCACCCGGACCGCGACCTACACCGCCGGCGGCACCACGGTGCGAGTCGCGGTGGTCTCCGGCCTCAACAACGCTGAGCCGCTCATCAAGAAGGTCGTCGCGGGCGAGGACGTCGGCTTCGACCTCATCGAGATCATGGCCTGCCCCGGCGGGTGCATCAACGGCGCCGGTCACCCGGTGGCCTCTGCGACGGGCGAGATGGTGGCCCGTCAGAAGGTGCTCGTCAACATCGACAAGGAGTCCCCGATCCGCAAGTCTCAGGACAACCCGGACATCCAGCGTCTGTACGACGAGTTCTACGGCGAGGCCAACTCGGAGCTCGCCCACCACCTGCTGCACACGGAGTACAAGCCGTTCCGCAGCTGACCTCCGATAGCGACCACATCCCGGTTCGGAAAGGCCAGATACCCATGAAGCGGCTCGCGCGCGCCCTTTTTGCCACCGTCGCTGCAGGCGCGGTGCTGGTGGGCTGTTCCACCGGCACCGCCCAGACCCCGACGACGACCCCGCCGCCCGCGGCGGCCACCACCCCGGCGCCTGAGCCCACGCACGAGCGCGTCACCATCAACATCGCCTCCCTCAAGGGCCCGACGACCATGGGCCTGGTCAAGCTGATGGAGGACGCCAAGACCGGCGCCGGCAAGCAGGACTACGTGCCGACGATGTACGGCGCGCCCGACGAGATCGTGCCGCTGCTGGTGCAGGGCAAGGTCGACGTCGCGCTGGTGCCGTCGAATCTCGCCGCGGTGCTCTACAACCAGACGAAGACGGATGCCGGCCCTGCGCTGCAGGTCGCGGCGATCAACGTGCTCGGCGTGCTCGAGATCGTCGAGAACGGCGACACGGTCCACTCCGTCGCCGACCTGGCGGGCAAGACGATCTACACCACCGGCAAGGGCACCACGCCGGAGTTCGTGCTCGACTACCTGCTCGCCCAGGCGGGCCTCGACCCGGCCACGGACGTCACCCTCGAGTACCGCGCCGAGGCCACCGAGGTCGCCTCGCTGGTCGCCGGCACCCCGGGCGCGGTCGCGGTGCTGCCGCAGCCGTACGCCACGGTGGTGGCCAAGCAGAACCCCGCCGTGCGCTCGGCGCTGTCGATGACCGACGAGTGGGTCAAGGTCAGCCCCGCCGGTTCGCAGCTGGTCACCGGCGTGCTCGTGGTGCGCTCCGAGTTCGCGCAGGAGCACCCGGAGGCTCTGGCGGACTTCCTGGCCGACTACGAGGCGTCCACGCAGTACACCAACGACGAGCCGGAGGCCGCCGGTGAGCTGATCGCGGCGGCCGGCATCGTGCCCGCGGCACCGGTGGCGGCGGCGGCGATCCCGTTCTGCAACGTCACCTACATCGCCGGCGACGAGATGAAGGCCGCGGTCTCCGCCTACCTCCAGGTGCTGTTCGACGCCGAGCCGAAGTCCGTCGGTGGGAGCATGCCGGGCGATGACTTCTACTACGAGCCCTGAGGTTCGCACCTCGCGTGACCCCTGGCGGGTGGCGCGGCCGCTCGTGGCCATCGCCTTCTGGCTGGCCGTGTGGCAGGTCGCGACACTCGTCGTGGGTCAACGGGTGCTCCTGGTGGGGCCGTGGGACGTCGCGGTCCGGCTGACGGAGCTGGTGCCGACGTCCGCCTTCTGGGCGGCCATCGGCGTCACCTTCTGGCGGATCACCCTCGGCTTCCTGCTGGCGGCCGCGGTGGGCGTGCTGCTCGCGACGGCCGCTGCCGCCTCGCGCTGGGTCGAGGCGATCGTCGGGCCGGCCATCACCGCGATCCGGACCACACCGGTGGTGTCGTTCATCATCCTGGTGCTGATCTGGGCGGACTCGTCGAAGCTCGCGACCATCGTCTCGTTCCTCATGACCCTGCCGATCATCCACGCGACGGTCTACGAGGGGATTGCGCACCGCGACCCGGCGCTGCTGGAGATGGCCTCGGTGTTCGCGCTGCCGCGCTGGCGGCGGGTGCGGGCGATCGACGTGCCGGGCGTGCTGCCGTACTTCGTCGCCGGCTGCCGCACCGGTGTGGGCCTGGCGTGGAAGAGCGGCATCGCGGCCGAGGTGATCGGCCTGCCGGCCGGGACCATCGGCGAGCAGCTGTACCAGGCGAAGCTGTTCCTGGCCACGGCCGACGTGTTCGCCTGGACCGCGGTGATCATCCTGGTGGCGTACGCCTTCGAGAAGCTGGTGCTGTGGCTGCTGGGCCTGCTCGAGAGGCGGCTGGCGCAATGATCGGGCTCGTCGGGGTCTCGAAGCGCTTCGGGGAGCGCGTGGTGTTCCGCGACTACTCGGTGTCGCTGGAGGCGGGCCGCGTGACGGCCGTGCTCGGGGCCAACGGCTCGGGCAAGACGACGCTGGGACGCCTGCTGCTGGGACTCGAGACGCCCGATGCCGGCGCGGTGACCGGGGTCGCCGGCCTTCGTCGCGCCGCGGTGTTCCAGGAGAACCGGCTGTGCGAGCAGCTCACCGCGGTGGGCAACGTGCGGCTGGTGCTGCCCCGTTCGGTCTCGCGCTCGGCGGTGGCCGACGAGCTGCGGGCCGTGGGGCTCGACGACGAGTCGCTGACCAAGCCCGTGCGGCTGCTGTCCGGGGGGCAGCGGCGGCGCGTGGCTCTGGTGAGAGGGCTCGTCGGGCACGCCGACCTGGTGGTGCTCGACGAGCCCTTCACCGGCCTCGACACGGAGGCGCGGGCGGTGGCCCTGGCGTGGGCGCGCGAGCGGCTGGCGGGACGCACCGCGCTGCTCATCACCCACGACGCGACGGAACCGGCGTTCTTCGACGCCGACGTGGTGAACCTGACCGCTCCCCCGGACTGACGCCCCGCCCGCTCGGCCGGATCGGTGTCGGCGAACGTGGGTAGGTTGCCTCGTCGTACGTACGACGAGACCCGGGGGGATGACGTGAGGTACGGGATCGAGGTGGTTCCCCTCGGGGAGTACGCCGAACCGGGACCTGTGGTGGAGCTGGCTGTCGCGGCCGAGGCCGCGGGCTGGCAGGCGCTGGCCGTCTGGGACCACGCCTCGTTCTGGGGTGGCATCGGCGACCCGTGGGTGACGCTCACCGCGGTGGCCGCCGCGACCTCGCGGCTGCGGCTGGTGACGGCCGTGTCGCCGCTGCCGCGGTACCGGCCGCACCTGCTGGCGCGCGCCGTGCACGCCCTGGACGCGTTCAGCGGCGGTCGCGTGACGCTCGGCGCCGGGCTCGGGATGCCGGCGGAGGCGGCCTCGCTCGGGGAGACCACCGACGGCGCGGAGCGCGCCGCGATGACCGACGAGTCGCTCGAGCTGGTGACGCGGTGGTGCAACGGCGAGACGGTGACGTTCGCCGGGTCGTCGTACTCGGCGAACGCGGTGCAGGTGGCGGGGCGGGCCACGCAGACGCCACGGGTCCCGGTGTGGGTCGGCGGATCCTCACGGCCGGCGCTGCGGCGGGCGGCACGGTGGGACGGCTGGGTGATCGGGTCGATCGACGAGAACCAGTCGGTCGTGTACCCGCCGGAGAACGTCGCGGCGGACCTGGCGTACCTGCGGGCTCAGGGGCCGCGGGACGGGTTCGATGTCGCGGTGATGGGGGTGACGGACTCCGGTTCGCGCGGGCTGGTGCCGCAGTACGAGGCGGCGGGGGCGACGTGGTGGTTCGAGTCGCTGTTCGGGCTGCGCGGGTCGCACGCGGCGATGCTGGAGCGGGTCGCCGCGGGGCCGCCGGCGTAGGCCGTCGGTCGGACCCGGCTCGTCCTAGTGCTGCGGAGCGCCGCACCAGGTGGTCAGGGCGGCGGTGAGGCCGGTGGCCGGGTGCACCCGTGCGGGCGCCCGGTCGTCGGGGGCCGGGCTCTCGCCGACCCACGCGACGTGGCCGTCCGGGCGCACGAGGACCCCCCTCGGCGCCGGGCCCCCGCCGCCCCCCGGGGGGGGCCCAGG
>JAEXPS010000065.1 GCA_023438885.1 Actinomycetes bacterium | reverse complement strand
CGCCCGGGCGCCCCCCGGAGCGGGTGGTGGCGCTGGTCGCGCTCGACCGCGCGGCGGTGGTCCATGCCGAGGACGCGGCCGTCGCGGACTCGCCGATGTGGCACCAGCGCACGGACGCCGCCGCGATCGTGCCGGCCTACGGCGACCCCCACGCGCTCGCGGACGCCCTGGACCTCTCGCTGGCCGGCGAGACCGCCGGCGACGTCGTCGGTGGCGACGGGGTGCAGGCGGCGGTCCCCGAGGCAGCGCGCGCGGTGCTCGGTCCGCTCTGCCCGCCCGTCTGGTGGGAGCACGACGAGCTGCACGTGGACGGTGTCGAGGTCGAGTGGTGGGTGGACGGCGCCGGCGTCCACGCCGTGACGATGGCCGGTCTCGCGGCGGGGCTGGCGCAGGTCACCGGCCAGTGGGCCCGGCGATGGGCGGTCGAGGTGGTGCTGGGCGACTGGCGGCGTGCCGGCGAGGTCCAGCTCGGCTGACTCACGACTCGACGTCGGTGCCCGCCGCGGACACCCAGTCGTGGGTGGTCTGCGCCACGATGTGGCCGTCACGCACCACGAGCGTGTCGGCGCCTTGGCGCACCCGCCCGGCCTCGCCCCGGGCCGTCCACGTCAGCAGCGCGTAGTCGTCGGCCACGGTGATGTCCTCGTAGACGTGGCGGCCCGGCCCGGCGTAGCTGTGCATGGTCTCGGCCAGGCGTCGCACGCCGTCGCGGCCTCGGTGCGCGCCACCGCCCCAGGTGATGACCACCACGCCGTCGGCGTAGTTCTCCGCCAGGTCGGTCTCGAGGTCGCCGAGGCGCTGGCACTGCAGGTGGGCGGCGACGACGTCGCGGGTGGTCCTCATCGCTCCATGCAAACCCCGCCGTGCCACTTCCGCACGGCGAGGGACCTCAGCGCTTCAGGCGGCGGCCCATCCGGTCGTGCCAGGTGGTCCACCAGACGCCGAGGAGGCCGAGCGCCGCGCCGGTGGCGCACACGGCGGTGGGGATCCAGCCGGTGGTTCCCGTGGCGCCCAGCACCACGGCGACGACGAGCGCGACCACCCACGCGGCCGTGCCCCACACGAGGACCTTGCCGAGGTCGACCTCGAGCGGCTTGACGGGATCGGTGGGCTCCGGCACGGGCCCATCATGCCGTGCCCGGCGGCGGGCCAGGTCGACGGGCGCGGCTGCCACCAGCACGATGGGGCCATGCCGTCCTCCGCCGCCGCTCCCGCCACGCCCGAGCCGCCGGAGGCGGCAGCACAGGTCCCGCTCCCCGAGGCCTCGGTGCTGCGGCGCATCGCGTCGCTGCTGGCGCCGTACCGCTGGCCGCTGCTCCTCGTCGCCCTCGCGGTCGCGGCGGCCGCCGCCCTGACGAGCGTGGCGCCGTTCCTGACCCGGGCGGTGTTCGACGACGCGCTGTTCCCGCCGGAGGGCGGGCCGGACCTGACGCTGCTGTACTGGCTGGTCGCCGGGCTCGTCGCGATCCCGCTGGTCACCACGCTGATCGGCGTCGGCCAGGCGTACCTGACCAGCAAGATCGGCAACGGCGCCATGGCCGACCTGCGCATCGAGCTGTTCGCGCACCTGCAGAAGATGGACCTGGCGTTCTTCACCTCGACCCGCACCGGGGACATCCAGTCGCGGCTGGCCAACGACGTGGCGGGCGTGCGCAACGTGCTGACGAGCACCGCCACGACGATCCTGCAGAACGTCGTCACGGTCGCCGCCGCGTTCGTCTCGATGGTGCTGCTGTCCTGGCAGCTGACGATCATCACGCTGGTGCTGATGCCCGTGTTCGTCGTCGTGCAGGTCCGGGTGGGCCAGCGCCGGCAGCGCCTGGCCAAGCGCACCCAGGAGTCGCTCTCCGAGATGACCGCCATCACCGAGGAGTCCCTCGGCGTCAGCGGCATCCTGCTGGCCAAGGTGTTCAACCGCGCCGACGCGGAGATCGCCCGCTACCGGCGGGAGAACCGGCGGCAGACCCGGCTCCAGCTCAAGCAGACGATGGCCGGCCAGACGTTCTTCTCCGTGGTCAGTACCTTCTTCGGGCTGACGCCGGCGATCGTGTACCTCGTCGCCGGCCTGCTCATCAGCTCCGGGCGCCCGGGCGGCCAGGTGCTGACCGCCGGCACCATCATCGCCTTCACGACCCTGCAGGCCCGGCTCCAGCACCCGCTGGTGCAGCTGATGCGGGTCTCGATGGACGTGCAGACCTCGCTCGCCCTGTTCCGCCGCCTGTTCGAGTACCTGGACCTCAAGCCGCAGATCACCGACAAGGAGGGCGCGATCGCCCTCGACCCGGCGAGCGTGTCCGGCGAGGTGGAGCTGCGCGACGTCTGGTTCGCCTACCCCGACCCGGTGGTGCTGGCCAGCGCGCCGGCGGGCGGGCGCTCGCCGCGCGGTCGCGACGGGCGGGGCGGTCGCGAGGGGCGGCGTCGCGACGAGCCCCGGGCGCTCGTCGTGCCCGCGGTCTCCTCGCTGGTGGACCCGGCTGCCGGGCAGGTGGTGGCGGGGTCGTCGTCCGCCCTGGCGCCCGCGGTCGCGGTCCGCGACGGCGTGACGAGCCCGCCGAACCCCGTGGCGACGACCGCGCCCGCCGAGCCGCGCTGGGTGCTGCAGGACGTCTCGCTGACCGTGCGCCCGGGGATGCTCGCCGCGATCGTCGGCCCTTCGGGGAGCGGCAAGACGACCCTGACCTACCTGATCCCGCGGCTGCACGAGGTGACCCGCGGCGCGGTGCTGATCGACGGCCACGACGTGCGCGACGTCACGCTCTCCTCGCTGGCGGACGTGGTCGGCATGGTGACCCAGGAGCCGTACCTGTTCCACGGCACCATCGCGGAGAACCTGCGCTACGCGCGGCCGGACGCCGACGACGCCGCGGTGGTGCAGGCGGCACGCGACGCCAACATCCACGACCGGATCATGACCTTCGAGGACGGCTACGAGACCATCACCGGCGAGCGTGGGTTCCGGCTCTCGGGCGGCGAGAAGCAGCGGCTGTCGATCGCGCGGGTGCTGCTCAAGGACCCGAAGGTGCTGATCCTCGACGAGGCGACGTCCGCGCTGGACACCGCCACCGAGCGGCTGGTGCAGGAGGCGCTCGAGCGGGCGATGGCCAACCGCACCACGTTCGCGATCGCCCACCGGCTGTCCACGATCATGGGTGCCGACGTGATCCTGGGCATCGAGGACGGCCGGCTCGTCGAGTCCGGGACGCACGACGAGCTGCTGGCGCGCGGCGGGCTGTACGCGCGGCTCTACGCCGAGCAGTTCGGCGGCGGTGCGGTCGAGGCGCGGTTCGACGACTCGGTGCTGTTCACGGACGGCACGGAGCTGGCCCGCCGGGCCGGCCCGCCGAAGGCCGACGTCAGCGTTTGAGGACCCTTGCGTTAACCCCGTGTTACAGGCGCCGGAACGAGGCCCGCAGGTCTTCACAGTTCTGACACACTGCGCGCATGTCTTCCCCCTCCGCGACGAAGACGGCCCCCACGCGTAGCGACGGGCCCACCAATCCCATCGACCGGTTCTTCCGTATCACCGAGCGTGGCTCGACGATCGGCACGGAGATCCGGGGCGGTCTGACCACCTTCTTCACGATGAGCTACATCATCGTGCTCAACCCGCTGATCCTCGGCTTCGTCGCCGACGGCTCCGGCAACTTCCTCGGCGGCGGTGACGGCAGCGGCGCCAACCTCGCCAAGATCGCCGCGGCCACCGCGCTCGTCGCGGGCGTCATGTCGATCCTCATGGGCTTCGTGGCCAACTTCCCGATCGCGCTGGCGGCCGGGCTCGGCCTCAACGCGGTGGTCGCCTACTCGATCGCCGCGCTGCCGGACATGACGTGGGCCGACGCGATGGGCATCGTGGTCCTCGAGGGCCTCATCATCCTGGTGTTGGTGCTCACCGGCTTCCGGATCGCCGTGTTCAAGGCCGTGCCCCGCGCGATCAAGACGGCGATCAGCGTCGGCATCGGTCTGTTCATCGCGTTCATCGGCTTCGCCGACGCGGGCTTCGTGCGCCACCCGGCAGGTGGCGGCACGCTGGTCGAGTTCGGCATCGGCGGCTCGCTCGCCGGCTGGCCGCTGCTGGTGTTCGTCCTCGGCCTGCTCGCGGCGATCGTGCTCGTCACCAAGAAGGTGCGCGGCGGTCTGCTCATCGCGATCGCCGGCGCGACGATCCTCGCCGTGATCATCGAGGCGATCGCCGAGATCGGCCCGAAGTCGGCGGAGAACGCCACCGGCTGGATGCTGAACGACCCGAAGATCCCGGACTCGGTCGTCGACACCCCCGACCTGGGCCTGCTCGGTCAGTTCTCGCTGTTCGGGTCGATCTCCAAGATCGGCATCGTCGCGGTGGTGCTGCTGGTGTTCTCGCTGCTCCTCGCGGACTTCTTCGACACGATGGGCACCATGGTCGCCATCGGCGACGAGGCCGGCCTGCTCGACGAGGAGGGCAACCCGCCCAAGACGCAGCAGATCCTCATCGTCGACTCGATCGCCGCTGCCGCGGGTGGTGCGGCGGGTGTCTCGTCGAACACCAGCTACATCGAGTCGGCGTCGGGCGTGGGCGACGGTGCGCGCACCGGCCTGGCCTCGGTGGTCACCGGCATCGCGTTCCTGCTGTCGATGTTCTTCGCGCCGATCGTCAACATGGTGCCCTCCGAGGCGGCGGCCCCCGTGCTCGTCGTCGTCGGTTTCCTCATGGTGCTCCAGGTGACGCAGATCGACTGGCGCGACTACTCGATCGCCATCCCGGCGTTCCTGGCCATGATCATCATGCCGTTCGCCTACTCGATCACCGCGGGCATCGGCGCCGGCTTCATCACCTACGTGGTGCTGCAGACGGCTACCGGCAAGGTCAAGAAGATCCACTGGCTGATGTGGCTCGTCTCGGCCCTGTTCCTGGTCTACTTCGCCCTCGGGCCGATCAAGGACGCGCTGGGCGTCAGCTGACGTCCCGCGCAGACGAGGGCCGGATCCCCACCCCCTGGGACCCGGCCCTCGTTGCGTCCTCGGCCCTCGTGCCCCCGCGCACGACGAACAGCACGGCCAGCCCCAACGCAGTGCCGGCCGTGTTGAGCACCCAGTCCTGCAGCGTGGTCCAGCGGCCGGGGATGGCCAGCTGGATCAGCTCGATCGCCGCGGACAGCGCCGCCCCGGCCACCAGTGCGACCCACCAGCGCCGCACCGGGAGCAGGAGCCCGGCGAGCACCCCGAACGGCACGAACAGCAGCAGGTTCCCCACGGCCTCGACGGCCGGGAAGGTCACCGGCACCCCGTGCGCCGCCACCCACTCGACGGCCCGGCGCACCCAGCCGAAGGCCGTGGGGTCGTCGGGCTGCGGGCTCATCGTCAACGCGAGCAGCCCGGCGAGGTAGAGCGCCAGCGCGGCACGCACCACGAGTCGCGTGCGTCCGGTGGCGGGCATCGGCCCAGCGTAGGCGGTTCCGCCCGAGCGCAGCCGATGTCACCGAGCGCAGCCGTCGTCACCGAGCGCAGCCGATGTCGCCGAGCGCAGCCGATGTCACCGAGCGCAGCCCTCGTCGCCGAAGCCGTGTCTTTCGGCGCCCGGAAGGCACCGTCTCGGTGACGAGTTCTGCGCTCGCCGCGGTGGTGGTCGTGGGAGGTGCGGTGGTGGTCACGGTAGGTGCGGTGGTGGTCACGGTAGGTGCAGTGGTAGTTACCTTAGGTAATGAGGTAAGGTAAGGAGTCGTGACGACCACCATCACCTCCGCCGCGACCCTGGCCGGCGAGCTGCGCCGGGCGCTGGGGAGGGCCCACCGCCGCGTGCGGGCCGAGGTCGGGGAGGCGGGGCTGTCCCACCCGCAGTTCTCCGTGCTCGCCCTGCTCACCCGCGAGGGCCCGACGACGCCGGGCCGCCTGGCGGAGCTCGAGCTGGTCCAGCCCCCCACCATGACCCGCACCGTCAACTGTCTCGCCGATCTCGGCCTGGTGACCAAGACCGGCGACCCCCGCGACGGCCGCCAGGTGGTGGTGGCTCTGACCGACGCCGGCAGCGCCGAGGTCGAGGAGACCCGCCGCCGGCGCGACGCCTGGCTCACCGGCCGCCTCGAACGCCTGACCGACGAGGAGCGGGCCGTGCTCGCCCGCGCCGCCACCTTGCTGGAGGCGATGGCCGCATCGTGAGCACCACCTTCAAGTCGCTCCAGTTCCACAACTACCGCCTCTGGTTCACCGGCGCGCTCGTCGCGAACATCGGGACCTGGATGCAGCGAGTGGCACAGGACTGGCTGGTGCTCACCCAGCTCTCGAACGACTCCGGGGTGGCCGTCGGCATCGTCACGGGGCTGCAGTTCGCACCCGCGCTCGTCGTCTCGCCGTGGGCCGGCGTGCTGGCCGACCGGGTCGACCGCCGCAAGCTCCTCGTCGTCACCCAGGCGGCGATGGGGGCGCTGGCCGCTGGACTGGGCGCGCTGGTGCTGCTGGGCCATGCCCAGCTGTGGCACGTCTACCTGTTCGCGCTCGCGCTCGGCGTGGTCTCGGCGATCGATGCTCCGGCGCGGCAGACCTTCGTCGCGCAGCTCGTGCCGCCCGCGAACCTGCCCAACGCCGTGGGCCTCAACAGCGCCTCGTTCAACGCGGCACGCCTCATCGGCCCCGGCGTCGCCGGCCTGCTGATCGCCTGGATCGGCACGGGCTGGGTGTTCTGGATCAACGCTCTCTCGTTCGCCGGCACCATCCTCGCCCTGACCACCATGCGTGTGCGCGAGCTGCGCCCGATGCCCTCGGTGGTCCGCTCGAAGGGCCAGATCCGCGAGGGCCTGCGCTACGTGCGGGGCCGCCCGGACATCCTCGTGATCATGGTGGTGATCGGGGTCGTTTCGGCGTTCGGCCTCAACTTCCAGATGACGTCCGCGCTGATGGCCCGCACGGTGTTCGACAAGGGGGCTGGTCAGTACGGCGTGCTCGGCTCGGTGCTGGCGATCGGTTCGCTGGCGGGCGCCCTCATCGCCGCCCGGCGTGAGCATCCGCGGCTGCGGCTCGTCGTGGGCGCGGCGGCCGCGTTCGGCGTTGCCGCCTGCCTGCTCGCGGTGATGCCGACCTATGCGACGTACGCGCTGATGACCATCCCCGTCGGGTTGGCCTCGCTGACGATGATGACCGCCGCCAATGCGACGATCCAGATCAGCACCGAGCCGGCGATGCGCGGCAGGGTGATGGCCCTCTACATGATGGTGTTCGCGGGGGCGACGCCGTTCGGCTCACCGGTGGTCGGCTGGATCGGGGAAGAGTTCGGCGCACGGTGGGCCGTCGGCATCGGCGGCATCACGGCGATCCTCGTCTCGCTCGGCGCCATGGTCTGGGCCTGGCGCCGCCTGCGCCCGCAGGTGCGCTACGCGCCCGAGGGGCGCCTCCGGTTCCACGTCACCGTGCCGCCGCGTGCCGAGCGCGTGCCCGCGCCGGAGCACCTGCCGGAGCCCACGCCGGAGCACCTACCGGAGCCCCGGCCCGAGCCCGTGCCCGAACCCGAAGGCTCCGCGTCCAGAGGGTGACCCGCAGCGGGTGAACCTGGCGCCCGGCGGCGTCGGCGGCATGTCTGATATGTCACGATCGCCCGGTGAGTACCGATGTGATGGAGCCCGTGGCGACCGCCGTCCCGCAGCGACAGTGGCGCCGCCGCCTGGTCGTCGTGCTCGCCGCGGTGGCGGTGCTCCTGGTGCTCGCAGCCGCATGGCTGGCGTTGCAGGTGTCGCGTGCGCGCGACGCGATGGCCGACGCCCAGGCCCGGGTGGCGGCGCTCGCCGACATCGTCGAGCGCCGGGACCTCTCGGCGCTGCGTGAGGAGCTGCCCGCCCTGCAGGCGGACCTGCATCGGGCCAGGTCGGCTGCGGACGACCCGGTGTGGCGGGCCGCGCTCCCGCTGCCCTGGCTCGGCGACCAGCTCGGCGCCGCGCGCACGGTCGCCGTCTCGCTCGACGACCTGGCGGCCGCGGGGGGCAGGCTGCTGGACGCCGTGGACACCGCGACCGGCGGCGGCGACGACACGTCGGGCGCCATCGACCTCACCCCGTTCGTCGCGGCGATGCCGGTGCTCACCGCCTCCGGCGGCGAGATGCTCGACGCGGTGAACGCGATCGCCGCGATCGACACCGACGGCCTGGTGGACCCGCTTGCCGAGCCGATCGCGAAGCTCCAGGACCAGCTGGAGCCCGCGGCGGGGATGCTCGAGACCGGCACCCGGGTCGCGGCCGTCCTTCCGGCGATGCTGGGGGACGACGAGCCGCGCGCCTATCTGCTCGCCTTCCTCAACTCGGCCGAGCTGCGCGCGCAGGGCGGGATCGTCGGAGCCGTCGCCACGCTCCGGGTGCAGGACGGCGCCGTGGCGCTGACCGAGCACCGCGCCGCCTCGCCGATGGGGGCCCTCGACGAGTCGGTGGTGCCCCTGACCGACGACGAGCTGGCCGTGCACAGTGACCGGCTGGGGCGCTGGGCCCAGGACGCGATGCTCACCCCCGACTTCCCGCGCGCGGCCGAGATCCTCGCCGCCCGGTGGGCGATGGAGACGGCCCAGGGTGTCGACGGGGTGGTGGCCATCGACACGGCGGCGATGCCGAGCCTGCTGCGCGCCACCGGCCCGCTGACGGTCGCCGGGGAACGCCTCGACTCTCGGAACGTGATCAAGAGCCTGCTGGCCGACGCGTATGCGCGTCTCGAGGACCCGGCGGCGACCGACACGTTCTTCGGCGACGTCGCCGCGGGCCTGTTCGGTGCGGTGGCCCAGAGCGGGGACAACCGGCCGCGGCTCGCTGCCGCGATCGCCGAGGCGGCCGGGGAGGGCCGGGTCCGCGTGTGGTCGGCCCATCTCGACGAGCAGGCGACGCTCGCCGGCGAGCAGGTGGGCGGGGCGTTCCTCAGTGGCCCGTTCCCGGACGCCGTGGGGGTGTTCCTCGACGACGGGACGGCGGCGAAGCTCGACTACTACCTGCGGACCACCGTGGCGGTGGAGAGCCTGCGCTGCGACGCCCCCGAGCCGTCTGCGACCGTGCGGATCGACCTGAGCTACGCGCCGCCGGGCGACGTGCTGGGCCTGCCGGCCTACGTGCTCGGCGCCCCTCCGGACCACCTGGCGGCCGGCTGGGTCCAGACCAACCTCAGCATCTACGGGCCGGTGGGTGCCGACCTGCCGTCGCCGGCGGTGGGTGACGCCTTCGTCGGCGGCGAACGGTACGAGGTCTCCGGGCGCGTCGCGCGCGTGATCACCTCGCGGCTGGCTCCCGGTGACTCCGTCACCGTCCGGGCGGAGGTGCCGGTGACGAACGGCGAGGTCACGGTGTGGAGCACCCCCACCCTCACGTCGCCCGGATGGCTCAGCGTCGCGTGCCCCACCGGGTGAAACCCGAACGAATCGGACATATCACCCGAAAACCGAACGCATGGAACGGTGAAGAGGAGTGAGACTGGCTCTGTTCGTCCGTTTTGTCCGAGATGAGGAAGAACCATGAAGCTCTTGCGCACTGCCGGCGTCGCGGCCGTGCTGCTCGTCGTGGCCCTGTTCGGAGCCGGACCTGCAGCCGGCGCACCCTCCGACGACCCCACGACGTCCGGGCCCACCGGCTACGCCTGCCTCGACGAGGACAACGGGTACGCGCCGCCCGGCGCCTGCCAGCTGCTCGTCCGGGCCCAGGCCGTCTGCCGCGGCGACGTGCCGTGGCTGGACTACACCCTGACGCCCGAGGGCACCCCCAACACCACGGCGACGCTGACGTGGATCAACCCGAACGGCGCCGACATCGTCACGACCAACCTCCCGCTCTCGGGCAGCGTCATGTGGCCGGGCGCCGAGGTGGACGCCAACGGCAACGCCGTCGACTGGCCCGGCTGGAACCTGGTCAACGGCGTGTGGGTCGAGGGCGACGCGTTCGACTGGGTGCGACCCGACGTCCAGGTGCTGTTCCAGGTGAACCCCGAGACCCAGATCGCGGTCCACTATCCCGAGGCGACCGCGCCGTGCGCCGGCCCCGAGATCTCCGTGGTCAAGGCCGACGAGGACGCGTCCGTGGTGCTCGCCGCGACCGGCTCCGACATCAAGCCCCTGCTGCTGGCCGGCTCCGGCCTGCTGCTGGTGGGTGCGGTGCTGCTCGCCGCCCGTGCCGCGTCGCGCCGTCGCACGGCCCAGCACTAGGCGGCCAGCACCAGGCGCAGGCTCGCCCGCCTTGTCGGCTTCCTCCGGGGCCGACGAGGCGGGCGCTCGCGCGGCTACAGGTGGTCGACGACCCAGTCGATGCAGGCCGTGAGCGCGAGCACGTCCGCCGGGTCCACCGCGGGGTAGAGCCCCACGCGCACCTGGTTGCGCCCCAGCCGCCGGTACGGCTCGGTGTCGACGACGCCGTTGGCACGCAGCACGGCGGTGACCGTGGCGGCCTCGACGGGCGGCAGCAGGTCCACGCAGCCGACGACCGTCGAACGGGCGGCCTCGTCGGCCACGAACGGCGCGGTGTAGTCACGAGACTGCGCCCAGGAGTACAGGTGGCCGGCGGACTCCGCGGACCGCGCGACGGCCCACTCGAGGCCACCGTTGGCCAGGATCCAGTCGAGCTGCTCGGCGAGCAGCACCAGCGTGGCGAGCGCCGGGGTGTTGAGCGTCTGGTCGGCGCGGGAGTTGGTCACCGCGGCGCTGAACGAGAGGAACTCCGGCACCCAGCGCCCGCCGGCCTCGATCCGTGCGGCACGCTCGATCGCGGCGGGGGACACGACGGCCAGCCACAGGCCGCCGTCCGAGGCGAACACCTTCTGCGGCGCGAAGTAGTAGACGTCGGTCTGCGCCACGTCGACGGGCAGCGCCCCGGCCGCGGAGGTGGCGTCGACGAGCATCAGCGCGCCCTGCTCGCGCGAGCCCGCCACGCGCCGCACCGGCGCCATCACCCCGGTGGAGGTCTCGTTGTGGGTCCAGGCGTACGCGTCGATGCCGTCCCCGTAGGCCGGGACCGCGACGGTGCCGGGCTCGCCGTGGACCACCGTGGGCTCGGCGAGGAACGGCGCACGCTGCACCGCGCCGAGGAACTTCGCGCCGAACTCGCCGAAGGACGCGTGCGCGGAGCGGTTCTCCACCAGGCAGCACGTGGCCACGTCCCAGAAGGCCGACGAGCCGCCGTTGCCCAGCACCACCTCGTAGCCCTCAGGAACGTCGAGCAGAGCCGCCAGCCCGGCCCTGATGTGCCCGACGAGGGCACGCACCGGCCGCTGGCGGTGCGAGGTGCCGAGCAGGCTCGCTCCGACCTCGGCCAGGGCGGCGACCTGAGCCGGGCGCACCTTCGACGGCCCCGACCCGAACCGCCCGTCGGCGGGTAGCAGGTCGGCAGGGATCCGCAGGTCGATGGCTGTCACGACGCCGAGGATAGGCGCTGCCCAGCCACTACCCTGGAGCCGGGCGGATCGCGGGACGGGCGCGCCCGGCGAGGGATCTGGAGGCAACGCGCGTGAGCGACCTGATCGACACCACCGAGATGTACCTGAAGACGATCTACGAGCTCACCGAAGAGGGCATCCCGCCGCTGCGCGCCCGGATCGCGGAGCGCCTCGGCCACTCGGGTCCCACGGTCTCCCAGACGGTGGCGCGCATGGAGCGCGACGGCCTGGTGGTGCTGGCCGACGACCGGCACCTGGAGCTGACGGAGCAGGGCCTGGCCCGCGCGGTGCGCGTGATGCGCAAGCACCGCCTCGCGGAGCGGCTGCTGATCGACGTCATCGGGCTGGACTGGTCCATGGCCCACGAGGAGGCGTGCCGCTGGGAGCACGTGATGAGCGAGCAGGTGGAGAAGCGCCTGACCCAGCTCCTCGAGCACCCGCACTACGACCCGTACGGCAACCCGATCCCCGGACTGGTGGAGATCGGGGAGGAGGGCTTCGTCGCCGGCTTCCTCGACGGCGTGGTGTCGCTGGTGGACCCGGCGGCCCCGGCGGACGGCACCGAGGCGGTGGTCGCGCGGATCGGCGAGCCCGTCCAGGTGGACGTGCCGCTCCTGGTCAGGCTGGTGGAGGCGGGGGTGACGCCGGGCTCGCGCGTCACCGTGGAGCGCACCGAGGGGACCGTCACGGTGGGCGCTCCGGGAGCGGCCACCGTGCTCGACCTGCCGGACGAAGTGGCACGTCACATCTTCGTCCAGGCAGTGTGACGTAGGTCCCATTCACCTGATCGGGTGATATCGCCGCAGGTCACGGCCTCGGCGTCCTCGAAACCGGTCGTGACCGGAGCGTGACAAACGCCGGAACGGTCAGGTACGTTCGACCTGCTTGCCGGAACCCTCCTCCGGAAAGCCCTCGAGCGGATCGCCTAACCCTGCCGCCGATCGAGGTCCGCACGACTCGCCGGCAGGGGCGGGGGACCCATTCGTGGGCACCGGAAACGGTGTCCTTGGGGTGAAGCCGGGCGGACGGTCCTCGGACCGCTCGACCGGCCGGGTGTTCTCCCACCCGAACCCGACAGCTGACCTCGCAGGCGCCAGGAGAGGCACCTTTTGTCCGATCGCACGACGAGGGCCCGGCACCGCGCATCGACGCGCCCGTCGACCCCCCTCACCCAGCTGACATCCACCGCAACCGCCCAGCTCCAGGTCGTCGGCCGCCGCACGGCGGTCGTGGCGGCCACCTCAGGCCTCGTGGTCTCCGCGATCGGTGCTGCGCCCGCCTCCGCGGCGAGCGGGAGCGCCGTGGGCCTTCCCCCGGTCGACACGGCGGCGCTGGCCGCCTCGGCCCAGGCACAGCTCGACCTCGCACCTGTCGTCACCGCTCCCACCACGGCTGCGTGGACGGTCGACGTGCCGCAGGTGACGGCCGTGAAGCCGCCGCCCCCGCCGCCCGCCCCGACGCGCACGCGTGCCGCGGCGAGCCGCTCGGCGAGCTCCCCGGCGCGCACCGTGACGAACAACCCCGTGCCGCAGTCCGTCGCCGGCAACGCCGTCCTCGAGATCGCGGCCCGCTACGTGGGCGTGCCGTACGTCTCCGGCGGTTCCACGCCGGCGGGCTTCGACTGCTCCGGCTTCGTCAAGTACGTGTACGCGCAGCTCGGTATCGACCTGCCGCGCACCACCGGTGCCTACCTGAGCGTGGGCCAGCAGGTCTCCCGCGCCGACGCGCTGCCGGGCGACATCATCTGGTCGCCCGGTCACGTGGGCATCTACGCCGGCGGCGACATGCAGATCGACTCGCCTCGCCCGGGCAAGACGATCCAGTTCCGCAGCATCTGGCAGTCCAACCCGGTGTTCATCCGCGTCGGCTGACCTGCCCTGCACCTCGGAAGGCCCTGGCGACACACGTCGCCGGGGCCTTCTGTGTGAGGGTGCCGCGCGCGGCGGCGGTTACCCTTGTCCCGCGACTCGCACTGAGCCTGAAGCACGGGCCGGCATCCAGCCGGTCCGACCACGAGGTCAGGAGGACGCCGTGCTGACAGCAGAGGCCGCTCCACCGTCTACGCCGGCCGCACCCAGCCAGGGTGCGGCTACCGCCCTGGGAACGCCGTCGCGCGCGCTCCTGCTCAACGCAAGCCTGGAACCGCTCTGCATCGTCAGCCTGCGCCGCGCCGTGCTGCTGGTGATGACCGGCAAGGCGACGGTGCTGGAGTCCGAGGGCCGCGTGCTGCACTCCGAGCGCGCCGCCCTGCCCGTACCGGTGGTGCTGTGCCTCACCCGCTACGTGCACGTGCCGCAGCGGCGCACGGTGCCGCCCACGCGCCGCACCGTGCTGCAGCGCGACGACCACCGGTGCGCGTACTGCGGTGGCGGCGCCGACACGGTGGACCACGTCCAGCCGCGCTCGCGGGGCGGCCGGCACGAGTGGGGCAACGTCGTGGCGGCCTGCGTGCGATGCAACCACCGCAAGGCCGACCGCCTGCTGCAGGAGATCGGCTGGCAGCTGCCCTTCGTGCCGCGTGCCCCTCGCTGGTCGGTGGCGCTCGGCGCCGCCGCGTCCCGGGCCGAACCCGCGTGGAGTCCTTACCTCGCGGCGTGACGAACCAAGGCCATCGGTTCGTCAAGAACGTGCCACGATGGTGCCATGACGCGATCAGCGGAGATCCTCGTCGGGGTCGACGGTTCGGCCGCCAGCCTGCACGCTCTCGACTGGGCGGCACAGGAAGCCACCGTGCGTGGCCTGGGGCTCCGGCTCGTCTGTGGCTACGCACTGCCGTCGTTCGCGGCGGCATCGATGGACGGCGGCTACGCCGCGCTCGACGACTCCGCGATCCGCGCCGGCGCCGAGGCCGTGGTGGGCGAGGCGGCGGACCACGTCGCCGATGCCGGGGTGCCGGTCAGCTCCCACGTGATGGTCGGCGACGCCGCGGCGGTGCTGATCGACGAGTCCGCGCGGGTGCAGCTGGCCGTCGTCGGCACCCGGGGTGGAGGCGGGTTCGCCGAGCGGCTGCTCGGCACGGTCTCCGCCGCGCTGCCGGCGCACGCGCACTGCCCCACGGTGGTGGTGCCGATGCGCCGCCCGCACAAGGGTGAGCCGCCCAGCGACGAGCCGCCGGTGATCCGGCCGGTGGAACGTGTGGTGGTCGGTGTCGACGGGTCGCCGCAGGCCGAGCTGGCGCTGCGCTGGGCGATCCGCGAGGCCTGCGCGTGGGACGCCGAGCTCGTCGCCGTCACGGCCGTGCCGCTGGCGGCCGGCGCCGGAGCCCTCGCGTGGCTGCCCGCAGCGGTGGACCACAGCCAGGTGCTCGAGGACGTCGCGGCAGCCCTGGACGTGCTGATCGACCGCGTGACGGCGCAGGAGGCAGGGGGTCTCGTCATCAAGCGCAAGGTGCTCGACGGCACCGGTGCCCAGCTGCTCACCGAGTTCTCCGTGTCCACCGACCTGCTGGTGGTCGGTTCGCGCGGGCGCGGCGGGTTCAAGGGGCTGCTGCTCGGCTCGACCAGCCAGGCGGTGCTCCACCACGCCCAGTGCCCGGTGATGGTGATCACGCAGCGGAGCGTGCTGGACATCTAACCATGTAACGTTCGGGCATTTCGTCCCAGTTGCGGCCTCTGACCGGCACGTTAGCGTGGCGTGTCTCCCGTGGGGCAGGTTCGGATAACTGGTGGCGCACAACGCTTCAGTCCCGACACTTCGCTGCCGATGTCCCTGGGGCATTTAGCACGAAGAGTCGGGAAGGAGGCGGAATGTCGCAGGAGCGGCCTGTCGTTGAGCAGCACGTGCCGAAACCCGTCCCGAGTCGCCTCGGCGGCATCCCGACCCAGCGCGGCCTCGAACCCGTCGACCTTCCCGAGAGGGTCGAGCCCGCGACGCCGCCCCTGCCGCCGCCGCCCCCGGCGCCCCCGGCGGGCCCGCCGCCCGTACGGCGCCGCAGCCCCGTGCTCGCCCTCGGCGTCTCCGCGGCGGTCGTCACCGCCTTGCTGGTCACCAGCGGCGTGGTGCAGCACCAGCGCACGGTGCGCGCGGAGGAGCGCGCAGCCGCGGACCTGCGGGTCGCCGTGGCGGTGGCCGTGCAGCGCTCGGACGCTCGCGCGCCCGACGGCCCGCACCTGGCGGGCGA
>JAEXPS010000051.1 GCA_023438885.1 Actinomycetes bacterium | reverse complement strand
GCGCCCCCCGTCGCGACGCGCGGCCGCCGGGATGCTCCGGCCGCGGCCACGCCGTACCCGACGAGCACAGCGCCGCCACCGTCGCCGGTGGGTTCGTCGTCCCCCTCCCGCTCCGCTTTCCTGAGCTCTGCGGGGTGATCCGCCCCCGAACCTTCAGGAAACCCGGGGGTGGTGGGTGTGGCGGAGGGGGCGGGGGACGACGAAGCGAGGCTGGCCGACGACGAGGCGGGCGCAGTCGCCGGGGTGGGTGCGGTCGCCGGGGCGGGTGCGGCCGGCGCGGAGCCGTCCGGGTCGGTGTCGATCTCGACGATCGGCGTGCCCACGGGCACCGTGTCCCCGGCTGTGACCAGCAGCGTCGTCACCACGCCGGCCCACGGCGACGGCAGCTCGACCAGCGACTTCGCCGTCTCGATCTCCACCAGCACCTGGTTGACCGTCACGGCGTCGCCGGGCGCCACGCGCCACTCGACGATCTCGGCCTCGGTCAGGCCCTCGCCGGCGTCCGGCAGCGGGAACTGGAGCAGCGTCGGCATCAGAACCCCATCGTGCGGTCGACGGCGTCGAGCACCCGGTCGAGGCTCGGCAGGTAGTCGTGCTCGAGCTTCGCCACCGGGTACGGGGTGTGGAACCCGCCCACCCGCAGCACCGGCGCCTGCAGGTGGTAGAAGCACTCCTCGGTGATGCGGGCCGCGACCTCGGCACCGCTGCCGTAGAGCACCGGGGCCTCGTGGACCACCACGCAGCGCCCGGTCTTCCGCACGGACGCCGCGACGGTGGGGATGTCCAGCGGGGACAGCGCGCGCAGGTCCACCACCTCGACCGAGGCCGAGCCGGTGGCGGTGGCGGCCTCCGCGGCCGCGAGCGCGGTGGAGACCGTGGGCCCGTAGGCGACAACGGTCACGTCGGTGCCGGTGCGCAGCACCCGGGCCTGGTTGAGCACGGCGGCCTCGGGCGCCGTGGAGTCGTCGGCCAGGGCCACCTCGCCCTTGTCCCAGTACCGGGCCTTGGGCTCGAAGAACACCACCGGGTCCGGCGAGGCGATCGCCGCACGGATCATCGTGTACGCCTCGGCGGGCGACGAGGGCGAGACCACCCGCAAGCCGGCCGTGTGCGCGAACAGCACCTCGGGCGACTCGCTGTGGTGCTCCACCGCGCCGATGCCACCGGCATACGGGATGCGGATCACCACGGGCAGCGACAGGCGCCCCCGCGAGCGGTAGTGCATCTTCGCCAGCTGGGTGGTGATCTGGTCGAACGCCGGGAAGACGAACCCGTCGAACTGGATCTCCACCACCGGGCGGTAGCCGCGCAGCGCCAGCCCGATCGCGGTGCCGACGATCCCGGACTCGGCCAGCGGCGTGTCCACCACCCGCTGCTCGCCGAACTGCGCCTGCAGCCCGTCCGTGACGCGGAACACCCCGCCGAGCCGGCCGATGTCCTCGCCCATCAGCAGCACCGAAGGGTCGTCGGCCAGGGCGCGGCGCAGGCCCTCGGTGAGCGCCTTGGCGAACGTCAGCCGCTGGACGCCGGTGGCCGGGGCCGGCACGGTCCGTACCGCTGTGGTGGTCATCGCCCGCTCCCGTCCGCGTCGACGAACGACGCCTCGTAGGTCTCGAACCAGGTGCGCTCGGCATCGACGACGGCGTGCGGCGTCGCGTAGACGTGCTCGAACATCGCGGTCGCCGCCGGGCGGCCCATCGCGCGGACCGAGGTGCGCACCCGCTCGGCGAGCACGTCCGCCTCGTCGGCCAGCTCCGCCTGGAACACCTCGGGGAGCTCGCCCGCGCGGTCGAGGTACACCCGCAGCCGGTCGATGGGGTCGCGCAGCCGCCAGAACTCCTCCTGCTCGCGGTCGCGGTAGCGGGTGGGGTCGTCGGACGTGGTGTGCGCGCCCATCCGGTAGGTGAGCGCCTCGACGAAGGTGGGGCCGCCGCCGGAGCGCGCCCGCTCCAGCGCCGCCGCGGTGACGGCGTAGCAGGCGAGCACGTCGTTGCCGTCCACGCGGACCGAGGGGATGCCGAAGCCGGGGGCGCGGTCCGCGATCGGGGCCACGGCCTGGCGCGTGGTCGGCTCGCTGATGGCCCACTGGTTGTTCTGGCAGAAGAAGACGACGGGCGCGTGGTTCACCGCGGCGAAGCCGAGCGCCTCGCTGACGTCGCCCTCGGAGGTGGCGCCGTCGCCGAAGTAGGTGAGCACCGCGGTGTCCCGCGCGGGGTCGGCGGTGCCGACCAGGCCGTCGCGCTGGACCCCCATCGCGTAGCCGACCGCGTGCAGCGGGTGCGCGCCCACCACGAGGGTGTACAGGTGGAAGCCGTGCTCGGCCGGGTCCCAGCCGCCGTGGTCCACGCCGCGGAAGATGCGCAGCAGGTCCACGAGGTCCACCCCCCGCACCTGCGCCACTCCGTGCTCGCGGTACGAGGGGAACACGTGGTCCTGGCCGGCGAGGGCGTGCGCGCTGCCCACCTGCGCGGCCTCCTGGCCCAGGCACTGCGCCCACAGGCCCAGCTCGCCCTGCCGCTGGAGGGCGGTGGCCTCGGCGTCGAAGCGGCGGGTCAGCACCATGTCGCGGTACATGGCGCGCAGCCGGTCGGGCGTCAGCGCGGCCGCTGCCTCGTCGTACGGCGAGGACGGGACGCGCTCGCCCGCGGGGCTGAGCAGGCGGACGAGGCCGTCCTCCGAGAGCGGACCGTGTGAGGAGGCGGGCACGCGGTGCTCCTTCCGGCGGGGCCGGTCCGGGGTGCCGAACCTACGCCAGCGTAGGCTACGGTTCCGTAGGTTCCCGAGGATCGTGCGCGACAAGGCAGTCCCGCCCTCCTTGTCGAACCCCCACAACTGCGCCGCTGGTGTTGACTCTCCCTCGACGGGAGACCCGACGCTGGTGGCGGAGGTCGACGATGAGCAATCTGATCCCGATCGGGCGTTTCTCGCGCGTCACACGGCTGTCGATCAAGGCCCTGCGGCACTACGACGAGTCCGGGCTGCTGGCGCCGGCATGGGTGGATCCCACAACCGGCTACCGCTACTACTCGTACGCCCAGGTGACGACCGCCGAGGTGATCCGCGTGCTGCGCTCTCTCGAGATGCCGCTCGACGAGATCCACGAGGTGCTCGCCGCCGGCGACCGGGACGTGGTGTCCAAGGTCCTGGACCGGCACCGCGCCCGCCTCGAGGACTCGCTCGACCGGCAGACCCGGATGCTCGCGTACCTCCGCCGTCTCATCGATCAGGAGGGCAGTCCCATGCCGTACGACATCACCGTCAAGGAAGTCCCCGCCCAGCACGTCGCCGTCCTGCGTCGGCACGTCACCGCGCAGACGATCTCCGCCGAGGTCGGGGCGGGCTACGCCGCGCTCGGCCAGGCGATCGGCATGTCCGGCGCCGGGTTCGCCGGGCCGCCGTTCCTCGTCATGACCCAGCCCGTCGACACCGAGACCGCCGGCGACATCGAGCTGGGGTTCCCCACGCTCGCGCCGTTCCCGGGGGCCGGGGAGATCACGGGAGAGGACTGGCCCGCCGGGCTCGTCGCCTCGACGGTCCACCGCGGCCGGTACGACGAGTCCGGGCCGGCCTACCGGGCACTGGAGGCCTGGGTGCAGGAGCACGGCCACACCGCCACCGCTCCGGTGCGCGAGGTCTACCTCACCTCGCCGGAGGACACCCCGGACCCCGCCGAGTACCTGACGGAGCTCCAGCTGCCGATCACCGTCCCCGCCTGACGGCGAAGGTCAGGCGCCGGCCCGCCAGCCCGCGGTCACCTCGAGCAGCAAGTCGGTCGCCTCGCGCTCGCCGACGCTCACCCGCACGCCGTCGCCCGCGAACGGGCGCACCAGCACGCCGGCGCGGGTGCAGCGCTCGGCGAGCGCGGTGGCGTGCTCGCCGACCCCGAGCCAGACGAAGTTCGCCTGGCTGTCGGGCACGTCCCAGCCCTGGGCCCGCAGGCCCGCGAGCATGCGGCCGCGCTCGGCGACCAGCAGGTCCACCCGCTCGGCCATCTCCTTCTGCGCACGCAGCGAGGCGACGGCCGCGAACTGGGCGACGTTGGAGACCCCGAACGGCGTCGAGACCGCGCGGATCGCTGCGGCGAGTCGCGGCCGGGCCACGGCGTACCCCGTGCGCAGGCCCGCCAGGCCGTACGCCTTGGAGAAGGTGCGCAGCAGCACCACGTTCGGGTGCTCGGCGAACGCTGCCAGCCCGTCCGCCGCCTCCGGGTCGCGGACGAACTCCACGTACGCCTCGTCGAGCACCACGAGCACGTCCTTGCGGACCGCTGCGAGAAACTCCGCCAGCTCGTCGGCGTGCACGGCCGGGCCGGTGGGGTTGTTCGGCGTGCAGACGAGCACCACGCGGGTGCGCGGCGTCACCGCTGCGGCCATCGCCGGTAGGTCGAGGCGGCCGTCCGCCGCCACCGGGACGCGCACTGCGGCCGTACCGGCGACCGTCGCGTAGATCGGGTACGCCTCGAAGGAGCGCCAGGCGAACATGACCTCGTCGCCCGGCTCGCACACCGCGTCGAGGACGTGGCCGAGGGCGGCGACCGAGCCGTTGGCGGTCACCACGCTCTCCGGGGCGACCGCCAGGTGCTCGGCCACGGCCTCGACCAGCTCGGTGGCGTACATGTCCGGGTACCGGTTGACGTCGACGCCGGCGTCCGCGATCGCCGCCATCACCGAGGGCAGCGGCGGGAACGGGTTCTCGTTCGACGAGAGCTTGTACGCGGCGGCGCCGACGGGAACCCGGGCGCCGGGGACGTAGGGAGGCAGGTCGGCCAGGGCACGGCGGGTGGGGACACGCGTCACGGCGACCATGCTGCCACCAGCGACGACGCCTCTGGCAGGATCGGGCCATGGCCTTCGTGCTGCGGGTGATCATCAACGGCGTGGCGATCTGGCTCGCCACGCTCCTCGTCAACGGCTTCGACGTCGTCACCTCGAGCGGTGACGACGGCACCGGCGCGACCGTGCTGACGTTCCTGGTGCTCGGGCTGATCTTCGGCCTGGTCAACGCGATCATCAAGCCGTTGGTGCAGCTGCTCTCGCTGCCGCTGTACATCCTGACGCTCGGACTGTTCACCCTCGTGGTCAACGCACTGATGCTGCTGCTGACCGAGTGGATCAGTGGGAAGACGTCCTGGGGCCTGACGATCGACAACTTCGGCACCGCGCTGCTCGCGGCGCTGGTGATCTCCGTCCTCTCCTTCCTGATGAGCCTGCTCATCGGGCGGCGCGACCGCCGCTGACGCCGCCGCACGGGGCTACGGCGCGGCGGTGACGGAGGTCCGCTGACGCAACGGCACCTCGCCTCGCGTCACCTGGAACTGGAACGTCGTGGCCGTCGTGCCCTCGCCGCCCAGCGCACCGACGATCGCGTCCCCGTCCGGGAGGCTTCCCGGGTCGGCCGCCAGCCGCTCGTCGAGCTCGCGCACCGTGCGGGCATACGTGTGGACGTCGTGCGCCTCGCCGGACGTCACGGCGTGCTCGGCGTCCAGGTTCCACTCGACCACGCTCGCATGCGTGCCGACGGGCGTCGGCGCGCCGTCGGTCTGCGGCACCGCGTCCTGCCGGTGCTGCACCCGCACCACCGGCACGCTCGACGGCACCTGCCTGGGGATGTTCGGCGACCCTGCGGTGAGCACCCCCGCCACGCGGTAGCTGCCCGCCGCGAGCGCGGCGACCGACATCGCCACCATCCCGCCCTGGCTGTGCCCCGCGAGCACCACGCGGTCCTCCGGGCCCACCCCCACGGCGTCCATCGCCCGGAGCACCCCGACGGACATCGGGTCCACGGCTCCGGCCATCAGCTCGGCGTTGGTCGCCATGTCGGTCGGCACGTCGCCGAGCATGCCCATCGTCTGAGTGCCCGGGATCGCCACCACCCACGTCGTCGTGCCGTCGGGGTGGTCGAGCCGCTGCAGCGTCACGGTCGCCGCGGGCGCCGCGTCCGTGCCCGCCGGCCCGGTCCGGTCGTCCGACCGCGCGACGATCCCGACCAGCCCGCCCAGCCCGTCGGGAGCCGGCAGCTGTGGAGGGTCCACCACGGGCACGAGCCTCACGTTCCCCTCGAGCGCGCGCAGCAGCCCGGCCACCGCGGCGGCGACGGCGGCGGCCGGCGGCCCACCGGCGAGCAGCGTCTCGGGATGGGCGGCGCGCACCGACGTGCCGAGCGCGGCCACGAGGGCCTCGACGGCACCGGTCTGCGTCAGGTCGTCGACGAGGGTGGAGCCGGCATCCCGCCAGCGCTGCACCGTCCCGTCCGCGTACCCGCGGAGTACCGACAGCGGCTCCTCACCGCCCACTGCCGGCATCGGCGCGACCGTCGCTGACCGCACCCCGGCCAGGATGCGCAGCAGGGTGCCGGCGGTGCCGTCCGACCGGCCCGGCCCGGCCTCGACGACCGTCCCGATGCCGTGGAGCAGCGCCACCAGCCGCCGCTCGAGGCCGACGTGCTCGACGGCGGCACTGTGCACCGAGGTCGCGAGCTCGCGGAGCCGGTCCGCCCGGTGGACGGGGGCCCACGGGGACGACAGCAGGTCGTACAGCCGGTCCCGGAACCCCGGCGGCAGCTCGGCCGTCGCCCCACCCGTCTGCCACGGGTTCATGGGGGTCCACCGGACGGCAGCCAGCTCCTCGCCCGCTTCGTCCGCGTGGCGCCGGGCCGACGTCAGCCGGTCGGCCGCCGCCGCGAGCGCCTCGGGGTCGACGCTGACGAATGCCGCGCCCGCGCCCCCGGTGACCATGCGGCCCGTGCGCCCGGAGCCGGCGAGCGCCCGCAGGCGCGCCTTCCGCTCGCTCGGCCAGACCGTGGCCCCGGCCGCCCGTAGCTCGTCGACCAACGCGTCGATGCGGCGCGCCAGCCCGGCCAGCCGCCAGAGCTCGTCGTCCAGCGCGGTGGCGAAGCCGGCTGCCGCGGGCGAGACCCACGGGAGGTCCCGGCACGCGGCAGCATCGTTGCCGGCCAGACGCACGCGGTCGGCGGCGGCCGCCACCCGGCCGCCGATCGCGCTGAGCCTGTCGGACACCCGGCGGACGCTAGGCGGACGTGCCGGCCCGGCCGCCCGCGTGAGGGTACGCCGCGGGGCAGGCCGTCAGTCGCCGGGCTGGGGACGGCTCGCCGGCGGCCGGGTTCAGGCAGCCGGCTCCGGCGCGTCAAGAACGCGGACCAGCTTCGTCAGCCACACGAGGATCCCGATGACGCTGCCGACGATCCCGACCACCAGCACCACGCGGATCAGCGTCTCCCAGCCGTCCGAGACGTCGAACGGGAACACCTGCAGCATGCGCGCCGTCACGACGATGCCCATCACCGACTGGACGATCTCCACGCCGGCCTTGACCGCGGGCCCGTCGTAGGCGATCAGACCAGCGTTCGTCACGATCGCCACGGCCGCCGCAGCGGTGATCGCCGGCAGCACCAGGGTCCAGTCGTCGGTGACGAACGGCGGCCAGCCCCAGTCGAGGATCCGGTACGCCACCCACAGCATCACCACGTTCACCGCGATCGCGAGGACGTAGCCAACGATGCGCGCCGCGCGCGAGGGCTGCTGAGCCATGCGGCCAGCGCACACCGCTGCCCCGTGGAGTGCATGGGTACGAGGTCACCCGTTCTGGGACACTGGCGCCATGCCCGTGAGCCTTGCCGACGTCGTCCCGCCCATCGCGCTCGGCCCGCTCGACGGGCGCTACCGGGCGGCCGTCGCGCCGCTCGTCGACCACCTGTCCGAGCCCGCGCTCAACCGCACGCGCATCGCGGTGGAGGTCGAGTGGGTGCTGCACCTGGCGCGGCTCGGGGTGGTCCCCGGCGCGCCCGCGGTGACGGCCGACGACGAGGCCTACCTGCGCTCCGTCCCGGAGAACTTCGGGGCCGACGAGATCGACGAGCTGGCCGCCATCGAGAAGACCACCGTCCACGACGTCAAGGCCGTCGAGTACTTCGTCAAGCGCCGGCTGGCCGCCGCGCCCGCCGACTCCGCGCTCACGCGCCTTGGCGAGCTGGTCCACTTCGCGCTGACCAGCGAGGACGTCAACAACCTCTCCTATGCGCTCATGGTGCGCGGCGCGGTCACGCAGGTGTGGCTGCCGGCGGCCACCGCGCTGGCCGACGACCTCGCGGCGCTGGCCGTCACGCACCGCGCCGTCCCGATGCTCGCCCTGACCCACGGCCAGCCCGCGACACCGACCACGCTCGGCAAGGAGCTCGCGGTGACGGCGCACCGGCTGCGCCGCCAGCTCGCGCGCATCTCGTCGGACGAGTACCTCGGCAAGCTCAACGGCGCTACCGGCACGTACGGCGCGCACCTGGCCGCGGTGCCGGGCGTGGACTGGCAGCAGGTGTCGCGGTCGTTCGTCGAGCACCTGGGCCTGACCTGGAACCCGCTGACCACACAGATCGAGTCGCACGACTGGCAGGCCGAGCTGTACGCGGACGTCGCGCGGTTCAACCGGGTGGCGCACAACCTGGCCACGGACGTGTGGACGTACATCTCGCGCGGGGTGTTCACGCAGATCCCGGTGGCCGGGGCGACCGGCTCGTCGACCATGCCGCACAAGGTCAACCCGATCCGGTTCGAGAACGCCGAGGCGAACCTCGAGATCTCGTCGGCCCTGTTCGACACGCTCGCCGCGACCCTGGTGACGTCGCGGCTGCAGCGGGACCTCACGGACTCGACGACGCAGCGCAACATCGGCCCGGCGTTCGGGCACAGCCTGCTGGCGATCGACAACCTGCGCCGCGGGCTGGCCGCCCTGGCCGTGGACGGCGACCTGCTGGCCCGCGAGCTCGACGCGAACTGGGAGGTGCTGGCCGAGCCGGTGCAGTCGGCGATGCGGGCCCTGGCGGTGGCCGGCGTCTCGGGGATGGAGAACCCCTACGAGCGGCTCAAGGAGCTGACCCGCGGGCGGCGGCTCACGGGTGAGGACATGCGCGCGTTCATCGCCTCGCTCGGGCTGCCCGACGAGGTCGCCGAGCGGCTGTCCGCGATGACGCCGGGCACGTACACGGGGCTGGCGGAGCGCCTCGTCGACCACCTGGACGGCTGAGGCCCCCAGCCGTCGAAACTCGGCCCGCGGGCGGCCTCGGGACGGCAGGATGTGGGTCGGGCCCGCGATGTGCGCTGGCGCCACGAGTCAGCGCCGTCGATCGCTGCACGAGCTGGGCTCGTCCGCACACAGCGAGAAGAGCGAAGACGGATGACGCACAAGGGCGTGCTCACGGGCGAGACGCTCGGAACGATCGAGGATCGGCCCCCGCGCTGGTGGAGGGGGCGGTCGTTCTACCTCGGCGGAGCGGCCGGACTGCTGGTGGCCGCGATCACCGCGGTGGCGCTGGCGCTCACGGGCACCCTGTCGCTCGCGCGCGATGTCGCCGACGAGACCGGCAGTGTGTCGCCAGCGCGCGGCACGGTCGAGGGTCCGGGCTTCGACACGCCTGAGGCGGCTGCCGAGGCGTTCCTCGAAGGCTTGCGTGATCAGGACGTCGAGGCCATGACCAACGCGTTCGCCATCGAGAGCTTCGTCGAGAAGTGCGACCACGCCGCCGCGATCGAGCGACTGGAACTCGCGTCATCCTTTGTCGCCCAGCAGTCGTGCCCGTTCCCGAACGACAACCCGTTCGGCCTGGATGCCAACCTTCTGTTCCGACGGAGCCACGTCGCGGACGAGGTCTCCCGGATCCTCATGAGCCGCATCTCGCCCCATCTGTGGGACCCCGGGAATGGCGGGGTCCCGAGCGAGGTCATCGCGGACGGCGACGCGGCCCGCGAGTACCAGGAGCAGACCGAGGCCGACCTGGAGGTGCACGAGTTCGCCGCGATCTCCGCCGTCACCGCCGTCAGCCCGGCGTTGTTCGTCCCGCGGTATTCGCCGGCCCAGTGGGAGGAAGCCACCGCGAAGCGCGTCAAGCCCTACGGCCTGACGCCGGACGAGTACCGGGACGTGGCGCTCCTCTTCACGGTCGAGGGCGAGCGGTGGCTCTTCACGCCCAGCGTCGGGCGGTACGGCGACCGGTGGTACCTGATCTCTCTCAGTTCGATCCTGACGAGCATCCTGAATCTCGACCCCGGCGGGCAGGGTCTGGTACCCGAGTCCGAGCTCATGTACTGAGTGGCACCGGTCAGGCGGGTTCAGTGGTCCAGGCGAGGGGCGTGCCTCGTCGTACCGCAGTGCAGCCCACCCGCTGGGCCGAACGGGTGACGTCGGACTGAAGGGCCACCGCGGAGCGGCGGGCCCTGGACACGCGCGCACCGGCGCGGGCAGGATCGAGTCCGTTCCGTCCGGTACCTCCGGTTCCCCCGATTCGGCGAGGCCGCCCGTGATCCTCATGCAGAAGGCGATCACGCCGGACGTCTCGAATGCCCACCTCACTCTGGGTCACGACCGCGTCGCCGGGTACGTGGTGCGCGCTGCCGACGTAGCGTTGGCGACGCCGCCGACGCAGCACTTCGAGGTGCACGGGGTGGGCTACCCGGGCT
>JAEXPS010000245.1 GCA_023438885.1 Actinomycetes bacterium | reverse complement strand
CAGCGTGCTCGTCGTCCACCGCGAGCCCCGCCAGCACCAGCTGCTCGCCGACGCGCGCCAGCCGGGCCGAGCCCGCCCGTCCCGCCAGGCCGTGCCGGACGAGCTGCTCGACCTCCGGCGGAGCCAGATCCGTCACGCGCACCGCCCAGCGCGGGTCGGCGCCCACCTGGACCTCGTCGGGTCCGCGCCTCAGCACCCGCAGGCCGGCTCGCAGTCGCATCGCTCTCCCTCGTCGACGCCCGAAGCGTGGCACCGGCGCGGGAGCGGCGTGGCTCGTCGTCCACAGAGACGGCGAGGGGCCCCGCCGACCCGGCGGGACCCCTCACGAACCGACTGTGCTCAGGCCTTGCCGAGGATGCGGTTCAGCTTCGTGCCGCACACCGGACACACGGCCTTGGCCATCTTGCGCCCGGACTCGGAGACGACGACCTCGCCCTCGGCCTGCCGCTTCTCCTTGCACTTCACGCAGTAGAACTCACCCGCGTACGTCTCGGCCATCAGGTCCCTCCTCGAAGTGGTGCGGCGGTGGGCGTCTGGTGTCGCCCCCGGCGCGGAACAGGCCACACCATCGCGGCGCGGCCCTGCGCACACAGTACAGATCGGGCGGCGTCCGGCCGCCCGGTTCGCCGCGTGTCAGCCGAACGGCCCACGCCACGCCGCTGTGGACAACGCCGGCTGCGTCCCTCCGACGGGTTACGGTGCCGCTGTGCCCGCCCCCGACTCGGCCGACGTGGAGGTTCGCCGCTCCGGCCGCCGCACCCGCACCGTGACCGCGTGGCGGGAGGACGGCCGCACGGTGGTGGCGATCCCGGCCCGGTTCACGCGGGCGCAGGAGAAGGAGTGGGTGGGCCGGATGCTCGGCCGGCTCGCCGCGCAGGACGCGCGGCGGCGGCCGTCGGACGCCGCGCTCGCCGAACGTGCCACCCGGCTCTCCCGGCAGTACCTGGGCGGGCGGGCCGTGCCGGCGTCGGTGGCGTGGTCGGCGCGGCAGGGCAAGCGATGGGGCTCGTGCACGGTGCTCGACCGCACCATCCGCATCTCCGACCGGCTCCGGGGCATGCCGGGCTGGGTGCTCGACTACGTGCTGCTCCACGAGCTGTGCCACCTGCTGCACGCCGGGCACGGCCCGGAGTTCTGGGCCGAGCTGACGGGCTACCCGCACCTCGAGCGGGCTCGCGGGTTCCTCGACGGGTACGCGCACGCGGTGGCCCGGGGCGGTCGGGACGGCAACGCGGACGGCGTAGGGGGCGAGGACGACGACCCGGACGACGACCCGGTGGACGGGCGGCTGTTCTAGCGACCGGCGCCGGAGCTCGTCGCGGCCGGTGGCCGGGCGCCGCCTATCGCTCGGGCGGCTCCTCGCCGAGGATCTCCGCGAGCGCGGCGTCCAGGTCGGCGCTCTCCGCGGCGGCCGTCGCCTGCCGCCCGGCGTAGCCGGCAGGGTCGTCAAGGTCGGCCGCCGTCGGCATCAGGTCCGGATGGGTCCAGACGGCATCGCGGCCGGACTGGCCGCGTTCGGCGGCGATCGCGGCCCACAGCGTGGCGGCGTCCCGCAGCCGGCGCGGGCGCAGCTGGAGGCCGACGAGCGTCGACAAGGTCTGCTCCGCGGGCCCGCCGGCGGCGCGCCTGCGGCGCAGCATCTCGCGCAGCTGCGCCACGTGGGGCAGGTGCGGCATGGCCGCGGCAGCGCTGACCTCGTCGACCCAGCCTTCGACGAGGGCCAGCGAGGTCTCCAGCCGGTCCAGCGCCGCGCGCTGGGTCGGCGTGGTCTGCGGGCCGAAGACACCGCCGGACAGCGCTTCCTGGATCGCCGCCGGGTCGGTGACGTCGACGCTGCGGACGGCCTCCTCCAGCTGCGCGGTGTCGATGGTGATGCCCCGGGCGTAGGCCTCGACCGCGCCGAGCAGGTGCGCCCGCAACCAGGGCACGTGAGTCAGCAGCCGCACGGCGGCCGCCTCGCGCAGGGCGAGGAACAGCCGCACCTCGTCGACCGGTACCTCGAGGTCCTCGCCGAACTCGGAGACGTTCCGCGGCACCAGCACCGGAGCGGGCGTGGCGAGCAGGGGCAGGCCGATGTCGGTGGCGCCGAACACCTCGCGCGCCAACGTGCCGACGGCCTGGCCCACCTGGAGCCCGAACACGGTCTGCCCCAGGCTGTGCACCATCGAGCCGACGTCGAGCGGTTGCTCGCCCATCTCCCCTTCGGGGGCCCACTGGCCGACGGAGGTGCCGAGGGCTCCGGCCAGGGCCGTGGCCAGCGACGTGGCGATCGGTTCGGTGAGGGCGCGCCACGTCGGCAGCGTCGCCTCGACCCACTCGGCGCGGCTCCAGGCACGGGCCGGCGCGGCCGCGGGCGGCAGGTCGGTCACGGCGTCGAGCCACAGCTCGGCGACGGAGAACGCGTCCGTGACGGTGCGGATCTCGGACGCACCGAGCGACGGGTCGCCGCCGACGACGGCCTGCTGGCGTGCCAGCTCGTGAGCCATCTCCCAGTTGACACCGCCGTCACCGCCGGCGGCCATCAGCCGCTGCATCTGGGCAACCATCTGCGCCAGGGCGGCGGGGTCGCTCGGCATGCCGGGGATCGCGGGCAGCTGCGACGGGTCCAGGCCGCTCTCGCGCAGCTGTTCGATCACCTCGTCGGCCGCCGGGCCGAGCATGGAGCGCAGCAGCTGCTCCCAGCCGGCGGAGCTGGGGTCGGGCAGGTTCGCGCTCATGGCGGCTCCTCTCAGTCCGTCCACCGTAACGACGCGCGCCGCGCGTTGGTGCCGCCAGACCACCGGCCGGGCCCGAGATTCGCTCACGGCGCACACCCCACCCTCCCCTCCCGGACGTCCCAGGCAAGCGGGCCTCTACCCCTGCCTACCTCGGACGTTGAGTGGGGATGCACAGCGTGGTGGGGGATGATCGGCGGGTGGAGTCGGAGGCAGGAGTGCGCGCGGGCGCCGAGCCGAGCGCGGCTGAGTGGACCGCGACCGAGCGACCAGGGCCGCGGTCCGTGCTGCTGGCCGGCGGGATGCTGGTCTCGTCGATCCTGCTGGCGCTGTTCGTGGTGCTGCCCGCGCCGTACGCGGTGACGATGCCGGGACCCACGTTCGACGTGCTGGGCGAGCAGAACGGGCAGCAGCTCATCAGGATCGACGGGGCGGAGACCTTCGACTCGACAGGGCAGCTGCGGCTGACCACGGTGTCGGCGACCGGCGGGCCGGGGTTCCCGTCGTCGGTGGCCGGCGTGATCCGGGGCTGGTTCTCACGGTCCCAGCAGGTGCTGCCGACCGAGCGGGTGATCCCCTCGGGGCAGACCCAGGAGGAGATCGACCAGGAGAACGCCATGGAGATGACGTCCTCCCAGGAGAACGCGACGGTCGCGGCCCTGACCCACCTGGGCTACGAGGTCCCCGCGACGCTGAACATCGCGGGGACCATCGACGGCACGGACGCGGCGGGCAAGCTCGAGGAGGGCGACGTCCTGGTCTCGATCGACGGTGAGGAGCTGACCGAGTACCAGACCCTCGTCACGACGCTGGCCGCCGTGCCGCCGGGCGACACCATCACCCTCGGCGTGCGCAGGGACGGCGAGCTGATCGAGGTGCCGATCGTCACCGGCACGCGCGACGACGGCCAGGGCGCTCTGATCGGCGTCTACGTGGACCCCTCGTTCGACTTCCCCATCGACGTGCAGATCTCGATCGACAACGTGGGTGGCCCGAGCGCCGGCACCATGTTCGCGCTCGGCATCGTGGACAAGCTGACCCCGGCCGACGAGGCGAACGGCGTGCCGATCGCGGGGACCGGCTCGATCGAGGTCACCGGGGCCGTGCTGCCGATCGGCGGCATCCGCCAGAAGATGGTGGGCGCCCAGCGTGACGGCGCCGAATGGTTCCTCGCGCCGGAGGCCAACTGCTCCGACGTGGTCGGCTTCGTGCCCGAGGGTCTGCACGTGGTCAAGGTCGCCACGCTGGACGCCGCGGTGGACGCGGTGACCGCGATCGGCGAGGGCGCCGGCGGGGACCTGCCGACCTGCGGCTGAGCTACTCCAGCGTCGCGCGCACGGCCGCGACCAGCGACGGCACGACGAGCGGGCCCTGGGCCACCGACCCGTCGGAGTCGGCCACTCGCGTGCGAACGGCGCACCAGCTCGCGCCGCCGCGCAGCGCACCGACCGCCAGGCGCACGTCCGAGCGGTCGGGGTGGTTCATCAGGTAGGTGAGGGCCTCGTCGGGGTCAGCGGGCATGTCGGCCTCCGCGGCGGTCGGCAGCACGACGCGCTCCACGGTGACGACGGCACCGTCGACGGTCGGCGGCCAGCCGAGCCCGGCGAGCAGGTCCTCGAGGTCGTCGGCCTGCGGCAGCCCCTCCTGCTCCACGGACGTCAGGTGCCAGGGCGTGCTGCGGGCCGCGGCGAGCACCTCGGGGGCGAGCTGCGCCTCGAGCGAGGGTTCGGCCGCCAGCGCCGCCTCGGTGCGCACGAGGGCGAACACCCGCACCGGCCCGTCCCAGCCGGCAGCCGCGACGTGGCGCTCCACCTCGAGCACCGCGGCGGCGAGGGCGGTCGCCGCAGCGGGCGAGGCGGGGTCGGGCTCAGGCATGCGCCCATGGTCCCAGACTGTGGGAACCTGGGCCCCCCTCCGAGCGTTGGCCCCCCAGCGGGCCAGACCGGCCGCGCCAGCTTCGACGACGACGAGGAACTGTGACCTTCGCCGATACTCCCCGACCGCGCACCGCCAAGCCGGGCCGCCGCCGCGGCCCGCTGATCCCGACGTTGATCGTGCTCGCGGTGGTCGTGGTGCTGCTGCTGATCCTGGCGCAGCTGTGGACCCAGGTGCTGTGGTTCGACCAGCTGGGCTTCTCGCAGGTGCTGTGGACCGAGTGGGGCACCCGGACGGTGCTGTTCGTCGTCGGCTTCCTGGTGATGGCGTCCGCGGTCGCCGCGAGCCTCCAGTACGCGTACCGCTCCCGTCCGGTGTACGCGCCGACGACGACCGAGCAGGCCAACCTCGACCAGTACCGCGAGGCGATCGAGCCGCTGCGGCGCCTGGTGATGATCGTCGTGCCGCTGGTGCTGGGGCTCTTCGGCGGCGGTGCGGCCTCGCAGCGGTGGCAGACCGCGCAGCTGTTCCTGCACCGCCAGGACGTGGGCAAGGCCGACGCGCAGTTCGGCATGGACCTCGGCTTCTACATGTTCACGCTGCCGATGCTGCGGTTCGTCGTCTCGTTCCTCATGACGGCCGTGGTGCTCTCCGCGGTCGCGGGGGTCGCCACCCACTACCTGTACGGCGGCATCCGGCTGGGTGCGGCCGCCAAGGGCCAGCGCACCACTCGGCAGGCTCGGGCCCACCTGAGCGTGCTCGGGGCCGTGCTGCTGGTGCTCGTCGCCGCGAACTACTGGCTCGACCGGTTCTCGACCCTGACCAAGAGCACCGCCGCCAACGACCGGGTGCAGTTCGCGGGGGCCGCGTTCACCGACGTGCACGCCGTGATCCCGTCCAAGGCGATCCTCGCGGTGGCAGCCCTGGTGGTGGCCGCTGCGTTCGTCGCCAACGTCTTCGTCAGCAACTGGCGGCTGCCGGCGATCGGCGTCGGCCTGATGATCGTCTCCGCCGTCGTCGTCGGCGGCATCTACCCCGCGATCGTGCAGCGCTTCCAGGTCCAGCCCAACCAGCAGGACAAGGAGGCGGAGTTCATCCAGCGGAACATCGACGCGACCCGTGAGGCGTACGGGCTGACGGACGTGCAGGTCAGCGAGTACAACGCGACGGTCGTGGCGGAACAGGACGCACTGCGCGAGGACGCGGAGACCACCGCGTCGATCCGCCTCCTGGACCCGCAGATCGTGTCCCCGTCGTTCCGCCAGCTGCAGCAGATCCGTGGCTTCTACGCCTTCCCCGAGTCGCTGTCGGTGGACCGCTACGTGGTGGACGGCGAGAGCCGCGACACCGTGATCGCCGTGCGTGAGCTCGACCTGTCGAACCTCCCGGCCGGCCAGCGCAACTGGGTGAACGAGCGGTTGGTGTACACGCACGGGTACGGCGTCGTCGCCGCCTACGGCAACACCCCCGGTGCCCGGGGCGCCCCCGCGTTCTGGGAGGGCGGCATCCCGTCGACCGGCGGGATGGGCGACTACGAGCCGCGCATCTACTTCGGCCAGACGTCGCCGACGTACTCGATCGTCGGCGCGCCGGCGGACACCACGTCGTGGGAGTTCGACTACCCCGACGACACCACCGGCACCGGTTCGCAGACGACGACGTTCCCGACGCAGGACGTCTCGGCCGGCCCGAGCGTCGGCAACCTGTGGAACAAGGTGCTCTACGCGCTGAAGTTCGGCGACGAGCAGATCCTGTTCTCCAACCGCGTGACGTCCGAGTCGCAGATCCTCTACGACCGCGACCCGCGTGAGCGCGTGGCGAAGGTGGCCCCGTACCTCGAGCTCGACGGGCGGGTGTACCCCGCGGTGGTCGACGGCGAGGTGAAGTGGATCATCGACGGGTACACCACGAGCGACCAGTACCCGTACTCGGCGAGCCAGTCGCTCGAGGAGGCCACCACGGACTGGCTGACCGAGATCAGCGGCACCGTGCAGACGCTGGCGCCGAAGGAGGTCAACTACATCCGCAACTCGGTGAAGGCGACCGTCGACGCCTACGACGGGTCGGTGGACCTCTACGCGTGGGACACCGAGGACCCGGTGCTCAAGGCGTGGCAGTCCGTGTTCCCGACCTCGCTCAAGCCGATGAGCGAGATCAGCGGCGACCTGATGAGCCACCTGCGCTACCCCGAGGACCTGTTCAAGGTGCAGCGCACGCTGCTCGGCCAGTACCACGTCACCGACGCCGGCCAGTTCTTCTCCGGCAACGACTTCTGGACCAACCCGGCCGAGCCCACCCAGGACAACGCCACCGTCAAGCAGCCGCCGTACTACCTGACGCTCAAGATGCCGGACCAGGACCAGGCTCGCTTCTCGCTGATGAGCACGTACATCCCGGCCGGTGGGCGCAACGTGCTGGCGGGCTACCTCGCGGCTGACGCGGAGGCCGGCAACACCGCCGGCCAGCCGGCCGAGACCTACGGCCAGCTACGGCTGCTGGAGCTGCCACGCGACTCGACGGTGCCCGGACCGGGCCAGGCGGTCAGCAACTTCAAGGCCGATCCCGTCGCGGCCAACGAGCTGAACCTCCTGGCGCAGCAGGCCTCGACGGTGCGTCGTGGCAACCTGCTGACACTGCCCGTCGGCGGCGGCCTGCTGTACGTGCAGCCGGTGTACGTGCAGGCCTCCGGTGGCACCACGTACCCGTTGCTGCACCGCGTGCTCGTCGCCTTCGGCGACGACGTGGGCTATGCCGAGACGCTCGACGAGGCCCTGGACCAGGTGTTCGGTGGCAACTCCGGTGCCAACGCCGGAGACGCGGGCGGTGGCGGCGGCGGTGCGATCCCGACGCCCACACCCGAGCCGACACAGGAGCCGACCGCCCCGCCGACCACCTCGCCGACCGCGCCGCCGACCGCACCGCCGACCGGGGGAGACCCGCGGGCCGACCTCGACGCGGCCCTCCAGCGCGCCAACCAGGCGATGCAGGACGGCCAGGCGGCGCTGCAACGCGGCGACTTCGCGGCGTACGGCGAGGCTCAGGACCGGCTGGACCAGGCGCTCCAGGACGCCATCGCCGCCGAGGCTCGCCTGGACTCGGCGGGCTGATCCGGCCCCGTCGCGGTTCCCGCTGCCCTCGCCTCGCGATCCGAGGCGAGGGCAGCGTGTTCCAGGCCGCGTCGGCGCGCGTCCGCGTCGTCGGCGTCGGTGCTGCCGGCGAGCCCGCGCGGCTCGCCGCTCCCGGCGCGCGGGCCGCGGCCGACGATGTCCCAACGGGTCTCGCGCAGGGCGAGGACCACGAGCGGGGCGGCGACCAGCACGAGCACGACGAGGCGGAGCAGGTCCATGCCGCCAGCGTGCGGTGCCCCCCGCCCCTCGGCGAGTGGCAGAACTGACCTCTATCGACAAGATCCTGCCAACGGCCGTACCGTGAACGGATGCTGCATTCGGTGACCGCCGTCGCCATCGACGGGTTGGCGATGTTCGAGTTCGGCGTCGCCTGCGAGGTGTTCGGCATCGACCGAACCGACGAGGGCGTGCCCCGGTTCGACTTCCGCATCGCCGGGATGGCCGCCGGGCAGCCGGTACGCACGGCGGTGGGCGTGGAGTTCGCCGCCCCGCACGGGCTGGAGGCGACCCAGGATGCCGACCTGGTCGTCGTGCCGGCCACGGCCATCCGCGCCGACTACCCGCCGGAGGTGCTCGAGGCGCTCCGGGCCGCCCACGCCCGCGGCGCGACGTTGCTCTCGGAGTGCTCTGGGGCGTTCGTGCTCGCCGCCGCGGGCCTCCTCGACGGCCGCACCGCCACCACGCACTGGCGGTATGCCTCCGAGCTGGCCCGCCGGCACCCGCGGGTCACCGTCGACGCCGACGTGCTCTTCGTCGACGACCGCGACATCATCACCAGCGCCGGCACGGCCGCGGGCATCGACGCCTGCCTGCACCTGGTGCGCCGCGAGCTGGGCAGCGCGGTGGCCAACGCGATCGCCCGGCGCATGGTGGTGCCGCCGCAGCGCGACGGCGGCCAGCGGCAGTTCATCGTCCAGCCGGTGCCGACCTGCACCGACGACTCGTTGCGCCACGTCCTGGAGTGGGTGATCGAGCACCTCGCCGACGAGCACACGGTGGACGCCCTCGCGGCCCGGGCGCTGATGAGCCCGCGCACGTTCGCCCGTCGATTCGCCGACGAGACCGGCACCACCCCCATGCGCTGGCTCGCCGCGCAGCGGGTGCAGCACGCGCGGCGCCTGCTCGAGGAGACCGACCTGACGGTCGACGAGGTGGCGCGTGAGTGCGGCTTCTCCACCGCGCCCCTGCTGCGCCACCACTTCACGCGCGCGGTCGGCCTCGCGCCGAGCGACTACCGCGCGACGTTCCGCGCCCGCGTCGCCTGAGAAGCGTTCAGCCGCCGCTGCCCTCCAGCCAGCCGCGCAGGCGGTCCGGGCGGTTCGTGATGATGCCGTCGACGCCCAGGTCGCAGGCCGTGCGCCACATCCACGGCTCGTTGAGCGTCCACGTGCACACCTCACGGCCGGCGGCGTGCTGCCGGTGCACGAACGCCGGGTCGGCGACCAGCAACGCCGCGTCCGGGTTCACCGAGAGCAGGTCGAGCTCGTCGGCCAGCGCATCCAGACCGTCGGGGAGCGCCACCTCGAGGAGCAAGGCGCGCCGCAGCCCCGGCGCGGCCTCGCGCAGGGCCGCGACCGTCGGGACCTCGAAGCTCTGGACGACGGCGCGCCGCGCGAGCCCGGCGGCCAGGAGGGGCTCGGTGACCAAGGCCGCCTCGTCGGGCGACCAGACGCCCTTGGCCTCCAGCAGCAGGTGGATGCCCGGGCGCGCGACGAGGAACTCCACGACCTCGTCGAGAGTCGGCACCCGCTGGCCGGCGAAGCTGGGCGAGAACCACGAGCCCGCGTCGAGGGCCCGGATCTCGGCGAGGCTGAGCAGCGCGACGGCACCGGTGCCGTCGGTGGTGGCGTCCACGGTGTCGTCGTGGATCACCACCACCTGCCGGTCGGCGGTGAGGTGGACGTCCATCTCGATGCAGTCGGCGCCGGCGCGCCAGGCGGCCTCGAAGGCGGCGAGTGTGTTCTGCGGCGCGAGCGACGCGTTCCCGCGATGGGCGACCACCCTCATGGCTTCATCCCTCGTTCGGCGAGGACCTGCACCAGCAGGTCCGCGCGGTCGCTGATCAGCCCGTCCACCCGAAGGTCGAGCAGCCGGCGCATCTCGTCGGCGTCGTTGACGGTCCACACGTGCACCGGCAGCCCGGCCGCGTGCGCGGTGGCGACCGATCGCTCGTCGACCACGCTCAGCCGTCCCTGGCGGGCGGGCACCTGGAGGCAGTCGACCGCCTCGGCGATGGCCGTCGCCGGGCGTCCGGTCCGGGCGGCGAGCACGAACCGCGCGATCTCGCCCGTGGCCGCGGAGGTGGCCACGGGTCGGGAGAGCCGCCGCACGGTGGCGCGGCGCCGGGCGGCGGAGAAGGAGGCGACGCACACCCGGTCGTGCGCGCGGGTGCGCTCGATGGCCTCGGCGACGGGGTAGATCGCCGTCTCGGCCTTGACGTCGATGTTGACCCGGGCCTCGGGCCACGTCGCGAGCAGGTCCTCCAGCAGCGGCACCGGCTCGACCCCGCCGATCCGCGCCTCGCGCACCTGCCGCCACGGCAGCTCGCGGACCCGGCCGTGGGCATCCGTGGTGCGGTCGAGCGTCTGGTCGTGCAGCGCCACCGCGACGCCGTCCGACGTCGCGTGCGCATCCGTCTCCAGGTACCTGAACCCCAGCTCGACCGCCGCCGCGAAGGCGGCCATCGAGTTCTCGAGCCCGTCGAGCGAGAACCCGCGGTGGGCCATCGCGACGAACGGTGAGTCGAGGTACGGCTTCACGGCGCCACCCGTTCGAGGAAGTCGCCGACGGCGGCGAGGTAGGCGGCGCGGGGCTCCGGCGCCGAGAGCAGCAGGTCGTGCACGCCGCCCTCGATCTGGCGGACGGCGACGTCGGGGCCGAGGCCCGGGGCCAGTGGGCTGACGGCGCGCACGTCGAGGACGGTGTCCTGGCGGCCGAGGTCGGGGTTGTCCGGCCGGTCCGGGCCCGAGGAGTCGGAGTGCGCGACGAGCACCGGGCAGGCGATCGCCAGGCCACGGGCCACGCGCACCTGGCCGGCTCGGACCGCGGCGTACCAGCCGGCGCGCGCCGGCAGGCCCTCCGGCCTCTTGAGCCGGGTGTCGAAGTGCCAGGCGCCGCCCTCGTCGGCCAGCAGGTGCGCCGCGTAGTGCGAGGGGCGCGACGAGAGCGGAGCCAGCGGCCGCAGCCGCGCCAGCGGCCGCACCGCCTCGTCGCGGATCAGCGTCCCGGGCGGGGCGGCGAGGAACGGACTGTCGAGCAGGAGGCCGTCCGGACCGCCGTGCTCGCGGTACGCGTGCGCCCACAGCGCGGCGACGAGCCCGCCGGTCGAGTGCGCGTGGACCACCACCGGCACGCCAGGGTGCAGCCGCCGCGCCGCCGCGACGGCCGCGCTGAGGTCCGTGCCCTGCTCGCGCAGGTCGTCCTGGTAGTGCGGCACCTCGCCGAGCCGCCAGGAACGCCCGGCCCGGCGGGCGTCGAGCGCCACGAACGCGTAGCCCGCCGCTTCGACCGCGTCGGCCAGGTGCTCCTGGAAGAAGTAGTCGTTGTAGCCGTGCAGGTGCACGACGACCCCGCGGGCTTCGGCCGGCGCACCCGCGCGGCGCACCAGCGTCATCACCGGGTCCGACCGCCCGGCCGCCACGGAAGCCGCGGGCCGCCCGGCCACCACCGGCGAGGCCGGCATCCGGGTGGCGACGAAGCCCGCCAGCAGCTCGTCGTCGGCCCACTGGAGGCCGGCGTCGGGGGTGGCGGGCGCACGCACGGGCGCTACGCCTCCTCGAGGGCGTCGCGGTCGCCGTCCACACGCCGGCCGCGGGGGAACCGCACCAGCAGGAAGGTGGCGAGCCCCAGCGCGAGCACGAACACGATCCCGAGGATGCCCCAGTACTGCTCGCCGCCCCACCGGATCGCCAATGCCCAGGCGGCGGGCGCCAGGAAGCTCGCGGCACGCCCGGTGGTCGCGTACAGGCCGTAGGCCTCGGTCTCCTTGCCGGGATCGGTCAGCCGCCCGAGCAGACCCCGGCTGGCCGACTGCGCCGGCCCGACGCACGCGGACAGCACCAGGGCGCCGATCCAGAACAGCGTCTTCTCGTCGTCCGCGCCCGACGACGCGAAGACGAACACGGCCGCCGCGACGAGGACCCCGAGGGTGACGATGATGACGCGGCGAGGGCCGAAGCGGTCGTCGAACCATCCTGCCGCGATGGTGAAGACGCCGGCGACGACGTTGGCCGCGATGGCGAAGACGATCACCTCGGAGTCGGAGAACCCGAACGTGCCGGACGCCAGCACGGCCCCGAACGTGAACACGCCCGCGAGGCCGTCGCGGAAGATCGCGCTGGACACCAGGAACCCCAGCGTCGAGCGGCGGGTGCGCCAGAGGACCGCGATGTCCGCGCCGAGCTTGCGGTAGGCGCCGGCGATGCTGATGGTGCGCGGGGTGTCGACGCGCTCGCGGACCCAGACGAGCACCGGGACGGCGAACAGGGCCATCCAGGCGGTCGACACCGCGACGGAGGCGCGGATGTCCCAGCCGCCCTCGGACGTGACTCCGAACCAGCCCACGTCCGGGTTGATGAACCCGACGAAGAGGACGAGCAGCAGCACGATGCCGCCGACGTAGCCCATGCCCCAGCCGAGACCGCTGACCCGGCCGATGCCGCGCGGAGTGGTGATGTGCAGCAGCAACGCGTTGTAGGCGACGGACGCGAGCTCGAAGAAGACGGTGCCGATCGCCAGCAGCGCCACGCCGATGACCACGGCCCGGGAGCGGCCGCCTTCCGCGGGGTCGACGAACACCATGCCGGCCATCGCCAGCACCACGGCGAGGGTGTTCCAGGCCAGCCAGGGCTTGCGCCTGCCGGAGGCGTCGGCGAGCGCGCCGAGCGCGGGAGCCAGCAGGGCGACGACGACCCCGGCGGCAGCCATGCCCCAGCCGAGCCACTCGCTGTGCAGGGCCGTGGTGGCGGCCTTGTCGGCCCCCGGCTCGACGAACGAGTCCGACATGAGCCACACCGTGAAGACGAAGGTGGTGACGACCGCGTTGAAGGCGGCCGATCCCCAGTCCCAGGCGGCCCAGGCGAGCACGGGGCGGCGCAGCAGCCGCACGCGAGGAGCAGGCGGAGCAAGGGCAGCGGCAACGTCGTCGACCACGGCCGGATCGTACGGCTCCGTGCGCGTCGAGGGCGGTGCGGCTCGGTGGACGGCCGGTGAACGGTCCGCGCGGCGCGCGAGCGGGGGGGGGG
>JAEXPS010000132.1 GCA_023438885.1 Actinomycetes bacterium | reverse complement strand
CCGCCGGCGCACTCGCTCGCGCCTCGCGCTCCTGGCCCGGCCCCTCCCGGCGCCACGAGGGAGCGGCGCGTGGGGCGGCGCCGGCAGCGCAGGAGCCCGACGCCCGCGCGGACTGGGACGCGCTGTCCGGCGGCGCCGACCCGTCCGAGGGCCCATGAGGATCCTGGTCCTCGGCGGGACGGGGTGGTTGGGCAGACTGGTCGCCCAGGCTGCGCTGGGGTCCGGCCATGCGGTCACGTGCGTGGCCCGCGGCGGACCGGCTCCCGCGGGTGCGGAGCTGGTCCGTGCCGACCGGCAGGTCGACGACGCGCTGAGCGCGCTGCCGTCGGGCACCTGGGACGCGGTGGTCGACGTGGCGACCCAGCCGGGTCAGGTGCGCGGGGCCGTCCGCGACCTGCGCTCACGCACCGAGCGATACCTGTACGTGTCCTCCTGCAGCGTGTACGCCTCGCTCGCCGCCGACGGGATCGACGAGGAATCTCCCGTCTACGGGCCGTTGGCGGCGGACGCCATGGCCTCACGGGAGGAGTACGGGCCGGCCAAGGTGGCGTGCGAGGAGGCGGTGGTCGCCGGTATCGGTCCTGAGCGCGCCGTCGTCGTGCGGCCCGGCCTGATCGGGGGGCCCGGGGACCCGACCGGGCGCAGTACCTACTGGCCGCTGCGCTTCGCCACGCCCTCGAACCACGAGGGCCGCGTCCTGGTTCCCGACGACCCCGCTCAGCCCACCGCCGTCATCGACGTGCGCGATCTGGCCGCGTGGCTGCTGGTGCTCCTCGAGCGCCGCACAGCCGGCACCTTCAACGCCGTCGGGGAGGCGATCCCGCTCGCGGAGCACCTGGCTGCCGGCCGAGCGGTCGCCGGGCACCGGGGTCCACTCGTGCCGGCGTCACCGCAGTGGCTCGTCTCCCACGGCGTCTCGCCGTGGGTGGGCCCCAGGTCGCTGCCCCTGTGGCTCGTGGAGAGCCGCGGGATCGGGTCACTGTCCAACGCCCGCGCACGAGCCGCGGGGCTCACGCTGCGCCCCGTGAGGGACACGCTCGCCGACACCCTCGCCTGGGCCGTGCGCGAGCGCATCGCCACCGTCACGGGAGCGGGGCTCGACGACGCCGACGAGCAGGTGCTCCTGGCGGCGCTCGACGGGTCCGCGGCCGACCGGCCCAGCGCCGGTCCGCACCAGGGCGCTCACGTCGCCGACCGCTAGTGTGTGAGCACAGCCGAGCACGGAGGAAGAGCCTCATGGTGGACCAGCACGTCGACGTCCCGGCGTCCCGTCACACGCCGTCATCCATCCTGGGTGCCGCGTCGGTCCCACCGAGCGGTCCGCCGGCCAACGAAGGCCGGACCGTCGCCGCGTGGACCACCGTCGCGATCATCGTCCTCGGCGGGATCGTCGCCGGACTCGGTGTCGCACTGGCCGAGCCGTGGCTCGCGTGGGTCGGCGGCGGCGTCATCGTCGCCGGGCTCGTGGTCGGCGGTGTGCTGCGGTCGATGGGCTACGGCCAGCGGACCGTTCGCTCGACCCGCTGACGTGGCGCGCCGCCCCGTACCCGAGCCCGCGGAGCATCGGCCGTGGGGCGACCCCGGCGCCTCCTGGGACCCGGGTCCGCCTCCGAACAACCACATGGCGTGGGCGCTCGTCACCACGATCATCTGCTGCGTCCCCGTCGGCCTGGTCGCCGTCTGGTTCGCCGGCCAGGTTCGCCCGAAGTGGGAGAGCGGCGACTACTACGGCGCGGCCGAGGCCGCGACCCGCGCCAAGACCTGGGGCTGGGTCGCGATCAGCGTCGGCTTCTTCGTCTACGTGGTGCTCGGGGCCGCTCTGGTGGCCGCCCGCAGCGCCGCACCCTGAGGCGGTACCCCGGCTAACCTGGGGTGACGTGCTGGTCCCGGTTGAGCACAGGAGGAGCGATGACGACCCCGCAGGACCCCAACGACCCGTACGCCCCGCGCCCGGATCAGCCGGCCGGCGAGTCCGCACCGCCGCCGTACCAGCCGCCGTACCAGCCGCCCTCCGGGGGCGAGCCGCAGCCGCCCGCTGCGCCGCCGTACGGCCAGCCGCCCGCCGCGCCGCCCTACGGCCAGCCCTCGGGGTACCCGGCCCCGCAGATGCAGCCGGCCTACGGCGCCGCTCCCCAGTACCCGACCGGTGGCGAGTACGGGCAGCCGCCCTACGGGTACGGCGGGATGTACCCGAAGAACAACCTCGGCATCTGGGCGTTGATCCTCGGCATCGCGTCCATCGTCCTGTCGTGCGGCTTCCTGTCGGGCATCCCCGCGGTCATCCTCGGGCGGCAAGGTCAGCGGGCCGCCGACGAGGGGCAGGCGAACAACCGGAGCATGTCGACGGCCGGGCTGGTCCTGGGCTGGGTCGGCATCGCCCTGTCGGTGATCGGCATCATCGTCGTGGTGCTCGCCGTGGCGCTGGGTGGGTGGGCATCGATCACGGACACCTGGCAGACGAACTGACGAACGTCGCCGGGACCGCCGCGGCCGTTCGCGCCGAACGGCCGCCGCGGTCTGCCCGCGGCGTGCTCGCGGTCGGGGCCACCGCGGCGGTGGCGGCGGTCCTCGTCGCCCTACGGGATCCCCACGTGCCCGGCAGCTACGGCTTCTGCCCGCTGGTCGCGCTCACCGGCCTGTACTGCCCCGCGTGCGGCGCGCTGCGCGCCACCCACGACCTCGCCCACCTCGATCTCGCGGCCGCGTGGGCCTCGAACCCCCTGTGGGTCGCGCTGGTGCCGGTGCTCGTCGTCGGCTGGGGCGTGGCGCTGGTGCGCCGCCTGCGCGGGACACCGGAGCGCCCGTTGCCGGTGTGGCTGGGGTGGGCGACGCTCGCCGTGGTCGTCGTCTTCGGGGTGCTGCGCAACGTGCCGGCGTTCGCGTGGATGGCGCCCTAGGAGGACGGCCGAGACGGGCTCCACGGTCCGCGACTCGGGCGGTGGTCAGGAGGCATTCCCTGCGCCCCTACGATGGGCCAGTCCGGGACGGTCGGGGGAGCCGCGCAATGCGCCGGAGAGGTGGGGCCATGTCCGTGCTCGACGACATCGTCGCCGGGGTGAGGGAAGACCTTGCCGTGCGCGAGGCCGCAGTCCCGCTCGACCGGCTGAAGGAGCTCGCCCAGCGGCGTCCGTCCGCCCTCGACGCCGCGGCGCGGCTCCGGCAGGACGACGCGGTGACCATCATCGCCGAGGTCAAGCGCTCGAGCCCGAGCCGAGGCAACCTCGCCGAGATCGTCGACCCCGCCGCTCTCGCGATCGAGTACGAGAAGGGCGGTGCCGCCGCCATCTCGGTGCTCACGGAGTCGCGTCGCTTCGGCGGGTCGCTCGACGACCTCGACGCCGTGCGGGCCCGGGTCGACATCCCGGTGCTGCGCAAGGACTTCGTCGTCAGCCCGTACCAGGTGTGGGAGGCCCGGGCGCACGGTGCCGACCTGGTGCTGCTCATCGTCGCCGCGCTCGAGCAGATGGTGCTGTCCGGGCTCGTCGACCGGGTGCACTCGCTCGGGATGACGGCGCTGGTCGAGGTCCACGACGCCGAGGAGGTCACCCGCGCCGTCGACGCAGGCGCTCGGGTGGTCGGGGTCAACGCCCGCGACCTGAAGACGCTCGACGTCGACCGGGGCACCTTCGCCCGGGTGGCTCCGAGCATCCCGGCGGGGATCGTCAAGGTCGCCGAGTCCGGCGTGCGCGGCCCGCTCGACGTCATGGACTACGCGCGCGCAGGCGCCGACGTCGTGCTCGTCGGCGAGGCGCTGGTGACGGACGACGCGCCGCGGCAGTCGGTGGCCGACCTCGTCGCCGCCGGGGCCCACCCGTCGCTGCGGGCGGTGCGGCAGTGACCGCACCCCGTGGTGCCAAGGGCGGCGCTCCCGGGCTGGGCACACCCGCCGACGGCCCGCTGGCCACCCACACCGGTCCGTACTTCGGCTCGTTCGGCGGCCGGTTCGTGCCCGAGGCGCTGATCGCCGCGCTCGACGAGCTCGACACGGCCTATCACAAGGCGCTGGCCGATCCGGCGTTCGGCGCCGAGCTCGCCCGCCTGCACCGCACCTACACCGGCCGGCCCAGCCCCTTGACGGAGGTGTCGCGGTTCGCCGCGCACGTCGGGGGCGGGGCACGGGTGTTCCTCAAGCGCGAGGACCTCAACCACACCGGCTCGCACAAGATCAACAACGTGCTGGGCCAGGCGCTGCTGGTGAAGCGGATGGGCAAGTCCCGGGTCATCGCGGAGACGGGTGCCGGCCAGCACGGCGTGGCAGCCGCGACCGCGGCCGCCCTCATGGACCTGCAGTGCACGGTCTACATGGGCGAGGAGGACACCCGCCGCCAGGCGCTCAACGTCGCCCGGATGCGGCTCCTCGGCGCCGAGGTGATCCCCGTCACCACCGGCTCGCGCACCCTCAAGGACGCGATCAACGAGGCGCTGCGCGACTGGGTGGCCAACGTCGAGACCACGCACTACCTGCTCGGCACCGTCACCGGCCCGCACCCGTTCCCCGAGATGGTGCGCGACTTCCACTCGGTGATCGGCGAGGAGGCCCGCGCCCAGCTGGCCGAGGAGATCGGCGCGCTACCGGACGCCGTGATGGCGTGCGTCGGCGGCGGGTCGAACGCGATGGGGATCTTCAACGCCTTCCTCGACGAGCCCTCCGTGCGGCTCTTCGGGTTCGAGGCGGGCGGCGAAGGGGTCTCGTCGGGCCGCCACGCAGCCCGCTTCTCCGGGGGCGAGCCGGGCGTGCTGCACGGCGCCAAGTCGTACCTGCTGCAGGACGACGACGGGCAGACGCGGCCGAGCCACTCGGTCTCCGCCGGGCTCGACTACCCGAGCGTCGGCCCCGAGCACGCCTGGCTGCACGACATCGGCCGGGCCGAGTACCGGCCCGTGACGGACGTCGAGGCGATGGACGCGTTCTCCCTCCTGTGCCGCACCGAGGGGATCATCCCGGCGATCGAGTCCGCGCACGCACTGGCGGGTGCGATCCAGCTCGGCCCGGAGCTCGCGGGGTGGGGGCTGGACCACGATCCCGTGCTGCTGGTGAACCTCTCCGGCCGGGGGGACAAGGACGTCGCCACCGCGGCGGAGTGGTTCGGCATCCTCGACACCCCGAAGGAGCAGGCGCAGTGACCACCACCGTGGCGTCGCAGGTCGGGGCGCGGCTCGACCAGCTCGTCGACGGTGAGGGGCGGCCGGCGCTCGTCGGCTACCTGCCCGTCGGCTACCCGAGCGTGCCGGCCAGCGCGGATGCCGTGCGTGCCATCGTCGACGCGGGCGTCGACATCGTGGAGCTGGGCATGCCGTACACGGACCCGGTGATGGACGGGCCGGTGATCCAGCGGGCGGCCGAGGCCGCGCTGGAGCGGGGGGCTCGGGTGCGCGACACGCTGCGCGTCGTCGAGCAGGTCGCCGGTCGTGGCGCGCCGGTGCTGGTGATGACCTACTGGAACCTGGTGCTCCACTACGGGGTCGAGGCCTACGCGCGTGACCTCGCCGCCGCGGGCGGCGCTGGCCTGATCACGCCGGACCTGATCCCCGACGAGGCAGCCGACTGGATCGCGGCCTCGAACGCGCACGGGCTGGACCGGGTGTTCCTCGTCGCCCCCAGCTCGACTCCCGAGCGGCTGGCCGCGACCGCGGCCGCGTGCCGCGGGTTCGTCTACGCCGCCTCGACGATGGGCGTCACGGGGGAGCGGGCGACCGTGGGGCCCCGGGCCGAGCGCCTGGTGGCGGACACCCGCGCGGCCGGTGCGCGGCGCGTCTGCGTCGGGCTCGGCGTCTCTCGCCCCGAGCAGGCGGCCCAGGTGGGCGCGTACGCGGATGGCGTGATCGTCGGGTCCGCGCTCGTCCGGGCGCTGCTCGAGGCGGACGACGAGGCCGCCGGCACCCGTGCCGTGGCGGCGGTGGCCGCAGGCCTGGCCGAGGGAGTGAGGAGCGCGCGCCGATGAACGGTCTGCTGGCGGCGATCCCGAGCCCGTCGCGGGGCACGTGGTACCTCGGCGACGTTCCGTTGCGGGCCTACGCGTTCTTCATCCTCGTCGGCATCGTGCTGGCCTACCTCATCGCCAAGAAGCGCTGGGCGGATCGGGGCGGCGACCCGGACAAGGTCCTGGAGGTCACGTACTGGGCGGTCCCGTTCGGGATCGTCGGTGGCCGCCTCTACCACGTGATCACCGACAACCAGCTGTACTTCGGCGAGGGACGCAACCCGGTCGAGGCGCTGTACATCTGGGAGGGAGGCCTCGGCATCTGGGGCGCCATCGCGTTCGGCGCCGTCGGGGCGTGGATCGGGTGCCGGCGGGCCGGTATCCGGCTGGCACCGTTCGCCGACGCACTCGCGCCCGGGCTGCTCGTCGCGCAGGCGGTCGGTCGGCTGGGCAACTGGTTCAACCAGGAGCTGTTCGGCAGGCCCACCACGCTGCCGTGGGGTCTTCGGATCGACGAGGCCAACCTGCCGCCGGGCGTCGCGCCCGGCACGCTGTTCCACCCGACGTTCCTCTACGAGCTGCTGTGGAACCTCGCCGCGGCCGGCGTGCTGATCTGGGCCGACCGGCGGTTCCGGCTCGGTCACGGACGGGTGTTCTGGCTGTACGTCTCGCTGTACTGCCTCGGCCGCGTCTGGATCGAGATGGTGCGCATCGACACCGCGAACCAGATCTTCGGGGTGCGGCTCAACGTGTGGACCGCGATCGTCGTCGGTCTCGGGGCGCTCGTGGCGTTCGTCGTCGTCGGGCACCGCCACCCGGGCCGCGACGAGACCCTGCTCCTGGAGCCGCGGCCGCAGGAGCCCGCTGGGCAGAGTGCGGCCTGAGGCCTGCGAGGCCTGGCCTTCGGGCGCTGGTACCGTTCATGGTGGCTGGTCGCCCGCCACCACCGGTGCGGCACGGCCCTCCTGCAAGCCTCACCGGCGGCGCAGGTCGAGTCAGGCGCCCGCGCACGCGGTTCGACACCGCGGAAGGCGGGCGGCGGGGGCCGGTGCGACGCACCCCGAGCGCGGGGTAGTGTCGCCTGACGCATGCGGGCCGACGTCGTCCCAACACTCACCCATGTTGGACAGGCGCGCCCTTCGACGGGCGCACGGAGGGCGGTGCAGATGTCGAGGTCGCGCGTGGCCGGGTTGTACGACCCGTCGGCCGAGCGGGACTCCTGCGGGTTCGCGTTCGTCGCGACCCTGCGCGGCACACCCGGACGCGACATCGTCGACGCCGGCCTGACGGCGCTGCTCAACCTCGACCATCGCGGCGCGGTCGGCGCCGAGGAGAACAGCGGCGACGGGGCCGGGATCCTCACGCAGATCCCCGACGCGTTCCTGCGCGACGTCGTGGACGCCGACCTGCCCCCTGCCGGCTCCTACGCGATCGGGATGGCGTTCCTGCCCCAGGAGGCCGACGAACAGGCACGCGCCGTCCGCGCCATCGAGGCGATCGCGGCGGACGAGAAGCTCGACGTGCTGGCCTGGCGCGACGTCGTCGTGACCGCCGACCTCGTCGGGCCCACCGCGCGGGCGAGCATGCCGGTGTTCCGCCAGCTCGTCGTCGCCGACCCCTCGCGCGAGCTGTCCGGGATCGACCTCGACCGGCGCACCTTCCGGCTGCGCCGGCGTGCGGAGCGGGAGGTCGGCGTCTACTTCGCCTCCCTCTCGGCACGCACCTTGACCTACAAGGGGATGCTGACCACCGGTCAGCTCGAGCCGTTCTTCACCGACCTCTCCGACCCGCGCTACTGCACGGAGATCGCGGTGGTGCACTCGCGGTTCTCCACCAACACGTTCCCGTCGTGGCCGCTCGCCCAGCCGTTCCGGCTGCTGGCCCACAACGGCGAGATCAACACGGTGCGCGGCAACCGCAACTGGGTGGCGGCCCGCGAGGGCCGGATGAGCTCCGACCTGCTGGGCGACCTGACCCCGCTGCTCCCGGTGTGCACCCCGGGCGGCTCGGACTCCGGCACGTTCGACGAGGTGCTCGAGCTGCTGCACCTCGCGGGCCGGTCCCTGCCCCACGCGATCCTCATGATGATCCCGGAGGCGTGGGAGAACCACGCCCAGATGGAGCCCGCGCGGCGGGCGTTCTACGAGTACCACTCGACCCTGATGGAGCCCTGGGACGGACCGGCGGCGATGGCGTTCACCGACGGCACGCTCGTCGGCGCCGTTCAGGACCGCAACGGACTGCGGCCCGGGCGGTTCTGGGTGACCGAGGACGGGCTCGTCGTGTGCGCCAGCGAGGCGGGCGTGCTCGACCTCGACCCCGCCAGCGTCGTCGCGAAGGGCAGGCTCGAGCCCGGGAAGATGCTGCTGGTCGACACCCAGCGCGGCCGCATCGTCGAGGACGAGGTGATCAAGGCCGACCTGGCGGCGCAGCGCCCGTACGCCCAGTGGCTGGCGGACAACGCCGTGCGCCTGGAGCAGCTTCCCGAGCGCGAGCACGTGGCGCACTCGTCGGCCTCGGTGCGCCGGCGGCAGCGGACCTTCGGGTACACCGAGGAGGAGCTGAAGGTCATCCTCGCGCCGATGGGCACCTCGGGCGCGGAGCCGCTCGGCGCCATGGGCTCGGACACCCCGGTGGCGGTGCTCTCCGACCGGCCGCGCCTGCTGTTCGACTACTTCACGCAGATGTTCGCGCAGGTGACGAACCCGCCGCTGGACGCGATCCGCGAGGAGCTCGTCACGGCGATCGGCGGGGCGATCGGCCCCGAGCCAAACCTGTTGACCGACGGCCCGGAGCACGCCCGCAAGCTGTTCTTGCCGTTCCCGGTGCTGGACAACGACCAGCTGGCGAAGATCGTGCACATCGACCGCTCGCCGAGGTTCGGCTTCCGCGCGGCGATCGTCCGCGGGCTGTACAAGGTGGACGGCGGCGGCGAGGCGCTCGAGGCGCGGCTCGAGGAGATCTTCGACGAGGTGGACCGCGCGATCGCCTCCGGCGTGACCCACGTGGTGCTCTCCGACCGCAACTCCGACGCGGACCTGGCGCCGATCCCGTCGCTGCTGCTGCTCTCGGCCGTGCACCACCACACGCTGCGTCGGCGCACACGGACCCAGATCTCGCTGGTCGTGGAGGCGGGCGACGTGCGCGAGGTGCACCACGTCGCGCTGCTGATCGGCTACGGCGCCGCAGCGGTCAACCCGTACCTGGCGATGGAGACGGTCGAGGACCTCGCCCGCCGCGGGTACCTGCCCGGGGTGGCGCCGGAGAAGGCCGTCGCCAACCTCATCAAGGCGCTGGGCAAGGGCGTGCTCAAGGTGATGTCCAAGATGGGCATCTCGACGATGGCCTCGTACCGCGGCGCGCAGGTGTTCGAGGCGATCGGCCTGTCGCACGCGCTCGTCGAGCGCTACTTCACGGGCACGACGAGCCGGCTGGACGGCATCGGTCTCGACGTCATCGCCGCCGAGGTGGCCGCCCGCCACGCCGACGCCTACCCGGCCAGCGGCAACCGCCAGCCGCACCAGCACCTGGCGGTCGGCGGCGAGTACCAGTGGCGCCGCGGCGGCGAGGAGCACCTGTTCGACCCCGAGACGGTGTTCCGGCTCCAGCACGCCACCCGCACCGGCCGTTACGACGTCTTCGAGCAGTACACGCGCCGGGTCGACGAGCAGTCCCACCGGCTGATGACGCTCCGGGGCCTGCTGGAGCTGCGCGAGGGCGTGCGGCCCGCGGTGCCGCTCGACGAGGTCGAGCCGGTCTCCTCGATCGTCAAGCGCTTCAGCACCGGGGCGATGAGCTACGGCTCGATCTCCGCCGAGGCGCACGAGACGCTGGCCCGCGCGATGAACGCGATCGGCGCCCGGTCGAACACGGGGGAGGGCGGCGAGGACCCCGAGCGGCTCCACGACCCGGCGCGCCGGTCGGCCATCAAGCAGGTGGCCTCCGGCCGGTTCGGTGTGACCAGCGAGTACCTGGTCAACGCCGACGACCTCCAGATCAAGCTGGCCCAGGGTGCCAAGCCCGGTGAGGGCGGCCAGCTGCCCGGACCCAAGGTGTACCCGTGGGTGGCGAAGACCCGGCACTCGACGCCGGGCGTCGGCCTGATCTCGCCGCCGCCGCACCACGACATCTACTCGATCGAGGACCTCAAGCAGCTGATCCACGACCTGAAGAACGCCAACCCCAAGGCCCGCGTCCACACCAAGCTCGTCAGCGAGTTCGGGGTCGGCACGGTCGCCGCAGGGTGTGCCAAGGCACACGCGGACGTGGTGCTGATCTCCGGACACGACGGCGGCACGGGCGCGAGCCCGCTGACGAGCCTCAAGCACGCCGGCACGCCGTGGGAGATTGGCCTGGCGGAGACCCAGCAGACCTTGGTGCTCAACGACCTGCGCGACCGCGTGGTGGTCCAGGTGGACGGCCAGCTGAAGACCGGCCGCGACGTGGTGATCGGCGCCCTGCTCGGTGCGGAGGAGTTCGGCTTCGCCACCGCACCGCTGGTGGTCTCCGGCTGCGTCATGATGCGCGTCTGCCACCTCGACACCTGCCCGGTCGGGGTCGCGACGCAGAACCCCGAGCTGCGCGCGCGCTTCTCCGGCAAGCCGGAGTACGTGGTGACCTTCTTCGAGTTCATCGCCCGGCAGGTGCGCGAGTACCTGGCGGCGTTGGGCTTCCGGACGCTCGAGGAGGCGGTGGGGCACGTCGAGATGCTCGACGTGCGGCAGGCGGTCGAGCACTGGAAGGCCGCCGGGCTGGACCTCTCGCCCGTGCTCGCCGCACCCGAGCCGAAGCCCGGCTCGACGCTGCATCACGCTCGCGCGCAGCAGCACGGTCTCGAGCGCGCCCTGGACAACCGGCTGATCGCCCTCGCCGCGGACGCGCTGGAGCGCGGCGAGCCGGTCCGCATCGACCTGCCGGTCCGCAACGTCAACCGCACCGTCGGCACCATGCTGGGCTACGAGGTGACGCGGCGGTACGGCGGCACCGGTCTGCCCGACGACACCATCGACGTGACGCTGACCGGCTCGGCCGGCCAGTCGTTCGGCGCGTTCCTGCCGCGCGGCGTGACGCTGCGCCTGTTCGGGGACGCCAACGACTACCTCGGCAAGGGCCTGTCGGGCGGCCGCATCGCGGTGCGCCCCGACCGGGCGTCCGTGCTGTCGGGTCAGCTCAACGTCATCGCGGGGAACGTCATCGGCTACGGCGCCACCGCCGGCGAGGTGTTCCTGCGCGGGGGAGTCGGCGAGCGGTTCGGCGTGCGCAACTCCGGTGCGACGCTCGTCGTCGAGGGAGTGGGCGACCACGGCTGCGAGTACATGACCGGCGGCACGGTCCTGGTGCTCGGCCGCACCGGGCGCAACTTCGGCGCCGGCATGTCCGGTGGCACCGCCTACGTGCTCGACCTCAACCCCGAGCTGGTCAACCGCGAGGCCGTGGCCCACGGCGACCTCGCGCTCGACCCGCTGGCCGACGAGGACTGGGCGCTCGTGGAGCGGCTGCTGCGGGCGCACCGTGACGAGACGGGCTCTCCCGTCGCCGCCCAGCTGCTCGACGACCTGCCCGGCACGCGAGCGCGGTTCACACGGCTTCTCCCGACGGAGTTCGCCCGGGTGCGCCAAGCCCTTGCCAAGGTCGAGGCGACCGGGCAGGACGCCGCGGACGTGTGGGACGAGATCCTGGCGGCGGCCCGTGGCTGACCCGCGCGGATTCCTCAAGGTGCGGCACCGGGAGCTGCCGCCGAGCCGTCCTGTGCCCGTGCGGCTCCAGGACTGGAAGGACGTGCACGCCCAGCTCCAGGAGGGTCAGCCCTTCCTGGTCGCCCAGGCGGGGCGCTGCATGGACTGCGGTGTGCCGTTCTGCCACAACGGCTGCCCGCTCGGGAACCTGATCCCCGAGTGGAACGACCTCGTGTGGCGCGGCCAGTGGGCGGACGCGATCGAGCGCCTGCACGCGACGAACAACTTCCCGGAGTTCACCGGGCGCATCTGCCCTGCGCCCTGCGAGTCCAGCTGCGTGCTGGGCATCAACCAGCCGCCCGTGACGATCAAGAACGTCGAGGTCTCGATCATCGACGAGGCCTTCGAGCGAGGGTACGTCGCGCCGCAGGTGCCGCAGCGTCTCACCGGGCACACCGTGGCGGTGGTCGGTTCGGGCCCGGCAGGTCTCGCCGCCGCCCAGCAGCTGACCCGCGCGGGGCACACGGTGGCCGTGTACGAGCGCGACGACGCGATCGGCGGCCTGCTGCGCTACGGCGTGCCGGACTTCAAGCTCGAGAAGCGCCACATCGACCGCCGGCTGGCGCAGATGACCGCCGAAGGTACGCGCTTCCGCGCGGGGATCGAGATCGGCCGCGACGTCACCTGGCCCGAGCTGCGGGAGCGCTACGACGCGGTGGTGATCGCCACCGGCGCCACCGTGCCGCGCGAGCTGCGCCTGCCGGGCCGTGCGCTGGCGGGCGTGCACCCGGCGATGGAGTTCCTGCACCAGGCCAACGAGGCGGCGCAGGGCCGCGAGGTGCCGAACCAGATCAGCGCCGAGGGCAAGCACGTCGTGGTCATCGGCGGCGGTGACACCGGCTCCGACTGCGTCGGCACCGCGCTGCGCCAGGGTGCGGCGTCGGTGACCACTCTCGCGATCGGGCGGCGGCCTCCGGCCGCGCGCACCCCGGGTCAGCCCTGGCCTACGGACCCCGTGCTGTTCGAGGTGTCCAGCTCCCACGAGGAGGGCGGCGAGCGCGCGTACCTCGCCTCGACGGTCGCCTTCCTCGGCGGGGACGGCAACGACTCCGGGCACGTGCGGCGGCTGCGCCTGGCCACCACGGAGTACCGGCCCGACGGCCGCCGGGTGCCGACCGCAGGCACCGAGCGCGACGTCCCCGCCGACCTCGTGCTCATCTGCATGGGCTTCTCCGGGCCCGAGACGGAGGCCGTCTCCGAGCAGCTGGGCAGCGAGCTGACGGACGGCGGACTCGTCGCGCGCGACGAGTCCTTCGC
>JAEXPS010000093.1 GCA_023438885.1 Actinomycetes bacterium | reverse complement strand
GCCCTGCCCTCGTAGCAGGGCATCGACCTTCGACTCGATCCGGTCGTTGCCCTCCCGGGACTGGGACGAGCCCCAGAAGAAGAAGAGCGCCAGCCCGGCTGCCTGCCATACCAGCTGCAGGAACTCGGACTGCCAGTTCTCGAACGTGGAGGCGAGGAACGCCGGCAGGTAGGCCGACCACGCGAACATCTCGCCGTGCGTCGCCGCCTCGTTGCGGAAGTCGATCAGCTGAAACACGAACTGTGCGGCGATCGACAGCAGGAACAGCCCGCCGGTGACGATCGCGAACGAGTACGCCGTGAAGAACCGCGGCCGGCTGCCATGGCTGGACCGCGGTTCCAGTGGGAGCGGGTGCGACGGGGACGTCATGGTCCACCTGCCTTCGGCTCGGGAGTGCACGCGCCGGGGCCTGACGTCCCTGCCAGCATCACGCTCGCCGCGCCGGCGCGCACCCCGACCTCTACGGTGCCACCGCAGGCCCGAGCGGCGCGACGCCCAGCTCGTGGACGAGGTGGAGGAAGCTGCGGGCGTACGGGTTGTCGGCGGTCTGCCGTGCCACCTCGTCCCAGTCGATCTGCTCACGCAGCGCGCGCGAGATGCCGAGCAGCCGGGTGAAGTCGCACGAGTGCTCCCCCAGCACCCGCATCTTCGTCGCGAGGATGTCGGTGGCCGCCATCACCGGCATCCGCACGGCGAGCACCTCGATGACGTCGCTGCGGGCGAGCACCTCGTCGGTGACGGGCTCACCGACCATCCGGAACAGCACGTCGATCAACTGGCCCCGGTAGTAGGCCTTGAAGAGCCAGTTCTCCGCGGGGTCCGTGACGTCGAGGCCCGCGGCAGCGATCGCCTCGCGCGCTCGGGGCACGTCCTGCTCGCGGACCGCGAAGTCCGCGTCGTGGCTCGGTTCGGGAGCGCCCCGCGCCCAGGCTGCGTAGCCGCCGACCAGGGCGAACGGCACCTCGGCGGTCTCGAGCGCCACCGCGGTCAGCCGCAGCGCGTCCTGCAGCTCCTCCCGTCCGCTCATCGTCGTTGTCTACCCGACGCCGCGCGCCTCGGCACGTCGGCGACCAGAATCGCCGGATGCGGCTGGCGACCTTCAACATCCTCCACGGGCGTTCCCCGAGCGACGGGCACGTCGACGTGGCGCGCTTCGCGCAGGGCATCCGCCGCATCGACGCCGACGTGCTCGCGCTCCAGGAGGTCGACCGGGACCAGCCGCGGTCCGGCCAGGCGGACCTGACGGCGATCGCCGCGGACGCGATGCGGGCCGACAACCACCGCTTCGTCGCCACGCTGCACGGCGAGCCCGGCACCTGGGTGGCCGCCACCGGCGAGGGCCAGCCCGACACGGCCGCGTACGGGATCGCGCTCCTCAGCCGCTACCCGGTCCGCACGTGGGAGGTGACGACCCTGCCGGCGCTGAGCCGTGCCGTCCTGATGGTCCATCCCGGCTCACGCCGGCCGGTGCTGACGCACGACGAGCCCCGGGCGGCCGCCGCCGCCGTCCTCGAGACGCCCACCGGGCCGCTGACGGTCGTCGCGACGCACCTGAGCTTCATCCGCGGCTGGAACGCGGTCCAGCTGCGGGCGCTGGTCAAGGTGTGCCGGGCGCTGCCCCGGCCCCTGGCCCTGCTCGGCGACCTCAACACGGGCCCGCGGGTGGCCCGGCGCCTCACCGGCTGGGAGCCGGCCGCGGCGATCGCCACCTTCCCGAGCGGCGCCCCCACGCGCCAGCTGGACCACGTGCTCCTGGACGGGCACGTGCGGCCCGCCGGCGACCCGGTGGCGCTCGACGCGGGGGTCTCGGACCACCGCGCCCTCGTGGTCGACGTGGCGCTCGGCTGATCGGCAGCGATGCCGCGGCCGGCGCAGGAGTCCGGGGTGCGGGCGGCACCAGCGCCCGCAGCCCCGCTCCCGTCTAGCGGTCGGCCGACGCCTCGCCGGTCAGGTCGTCGACCATGCGCTCCACGGGCAGGGCGGTGTCGCCACGGTGGGCGGTGACCACCACGCGTTCTGCCAGGGTGTGGAGCTTGACGTTGGAGCGCATCGAGGCGGTGCGCAGCATCTCGAACGCCTGCTGCGGAGTGAGGCCGGTGCGCGCCGCGACGACGCCCATGGCCTGGTCGATGACCGCGCGGTGTCGGTCGGCGGCGTGGATCTGGCGGGTCGCCTCGGTCGCCGCGAGCTGGCGCACCGATGTGGTGACGTCGACGAACTGACCGGTGATCTCGCTGACGGTCCCGTCGGCCGCGGTGTGGGCCTCTCCGACCGTCGCGAGGACCCGCTCCTCGCCGTGCGCGTCGATGATGCGGTGTACGGAGGCGAACCAGCCGCCGAGCACGCTGGCGCTGGCCAGGGCACCCGCGTACCGCTCGCGGTCGTCGGGGTGCTTGTGGGCGAGGATCATCGCGGTGGTCGGCACCACCTCGCCCGGCTCGAAGCCGTGCATGCGGTAGACCTCGTCGGACCACCACCAGCGATCCGTCTGGACTTCGTAGCGGAACGGGCCGGTGCCGCTCGCGGCACCGGCGATCAGGGCGTTGCTGAGGTCGTTGCTGACCTCGTGAGGGCTGCTCGCCATCGCGGGCTCCCTTCGTGGGCGCGCTTGGGCCGTTGGCCTGACCCGCCTCGACGCTAGGCACCTTTGGTCCCCGCACGCAAGGCAGCGTCCCTTCGCCCGGGCGTGTCGCGCCTCAGAACACGGCTCGGCCGCCGGTGACGCCGAGCACGGTGCCGGAGACGTAGCTCGCGTCCTTCTCCGAAGCCAGGAAGACGAACGCCGGCGCGACCTCGGCCGGCTGCCCGGCCCGACCCAGCGGCGTGTTGCGCCCGAAGGTCTTCAGGTGCTCGGGGTCCTGGGTCGCGGGCTGCAGCGGCGTCCAGATCGGCCCCGGAGCCACGGCGTTGACCCGGATGCCACGCGCCCCGAGCTCGGCGGCGAGGTTGACCGTGGCGTTGTTGATCGCCGCCTTGGTGGACGCGTAGTCGAGCAGGGTCCCGGACGGTTCGTAGGCCTGGATCGAGGAGACGTTGATGATCGTCGAGCCCGGGCCCAGGTACCGCAGGGCCGCCTGCGTCACCCACAGGAGCGCGTACAGGTTGGTGCGCAGCACCCGGTCGACGTCCTCGCTCGCCAGGTCGTCGATCGAGGTGCGACGCGCCATCTGGAAGCCCGCGTTGTTGACGAGGATGTCCAGGCCGCCGAGCTCCTCGACGGCACGGCGGGGCAGGTCGCGCGCCGTCGCCTCGTCGGTCAGGTCGCCCGGCAGCAGCACCGCCGTGCGCCCGGCTTCGCGGATCCAGTGCGCCGTCTCCTCGGCATCCGGCTGCTCCACGGGCAGGTAGCCGATCGCGACGTCCGCGCCCTCGCGGGCGAACGCAATGGCGACCGCCCGGCCGATACCGGAGTCACCGCCGGTGATCAGCGCTCGGCGGCCCGCCAGGCGGCCCGTCCCGACGTACGACTCCTCGCCGTGGTCCGGCCGCGGGCTCATCTCGTCGGTCAGGCCGGGCGGCTCCTGGCTCTGGGGTGGGAAGGTCTGCTCGTCGTGCGCCATGGCGCTCCTCCTCGGTTCGGTACCGATCGCCGGAGGCCGAGGCCGGACCCCATGCCACGCTAGGTCGAGTCGGCCCATCCGGCGAGGCAGCGCTTCGAGGTGCACTGCTCCGAGAAGTGGTTCACAGTGGCCGTACGACTTCCCCGGAGCTCGGGACCCGGGCCCTTGGCGGGACGCATCCGCGGAAGGTCGTCGCCGTGCGAGTCCTGGGCGTCAACGCGCTGTTCCACGACCCGTCAGCCGCTCTGGTGGTCGACGGCCGGGTCGTGTCCGCGGTGGAAGAGGAACGCTTCAGCCGGCGCAAGCACGGCAAGAGGCCCGTGCCGTTCTCCGCCTGGGAGCTGCCCGAGAAGGCGATGGCCTGGTGCCTGGCCGAGTCCGGACTGGCCCCGGGCGACCTCGACGCGGTTGCCTACAGCTACGACCCCGCGCTGAGCAAGCCCGCGGAGTCCCTGGGACTCGCCGACCCGTGGGACCACCTGCGGCAGATGTATGCGGACAACGTCCCCGGCTTCCTGCGGGCGGCGCTGCCCGGGCTCGACACGGCGCGCGTGCGGTTCGTCGCGCATCACGTGGCCCACGCGGCGTCCGCCGCCCTCGCCTCCCCCTACGAGACCTGCAGCGTGCTGGTGCTGGACGGGCGCGGCGAGCGCGCCTCCCACCTGGCGGGTCACTACGACGGCGGCCGCCTGCGAGTGCTGGCCGGCCAGGAGCTGCCGGACTCGCTCGGCCTGCTGTACGAGTCGCTCACCGAGCACCTGGGGTTCCTGCGCTCCTCGGACGAGTACAAGGTGATGGCCCTCGCCGCCTACGGGCGGCCCGTGCTGCTGCCGGAGCTGCGGCGCACCGTCCGCACCACGGGCGACGGCGGCTTCGTCGCGCCCGTCCCCGACTGGTCCGCCTGGGCGCCGCCCCGCGACCCGCACGACGAGGCGTGTTCCGAGGCCCACGCCGATCTCGCCGCCTCCGTCCAGGCACGCGTCGAGGAGGTGCTGGTGGAGCTCGCGCGGTGGCTGCGCGCCAGCACCGGCGACACCGCGCTGACGATGGCCGGCGGCGTGGCGCTCAACTGCGTGGCGAACTCGCGGATCTGGCGGGAGGCAGGATTCGACGAGGTCTGGGTGCAACCCGCGTCCGGCGACTCGGGCACCGCGCTCGGAGCCGCCCTCCAGGTGGCCGCCGACCTCGGCGAACGCCTCGAGCCGATGCCGTCCGCCGCCCTCGGCCGAGGGTGGGGGGACGACGAGCTCGCGGCATGGCTGCGGGCGGCAGCGGTGCCGTTCACCACGCCCGACGACCTCGCCGGCGAGGTGGCCGATGCGCTGGCCGGCAACGCCGTGGTCGCGTGGTTCGACGGGCGAGCCGAGTTCGGCCCCCGGGCGCTGGGGCAGCGCTCGCTGCTGGCGCACCCGGGGCATGCCACGAACGTCGAGCGGCTGAACGACGTCAAGGGGCGCGAGCAGTTCCGTCCGGTGGCCCCGATGGTGCTGGCCGAGCGGGCCGGGGCGATCTTCCACGACGGTCCGCTGCCCAGCCCCTACATGCTGTTCGTGCACCGGGTCGACGACGCGTGGCGCGCCCGCATCCCGGCCACCGTGCACGTGGACGGCACTGCCCGCATCCAGACGGTGGACCCCGGCTCGCAGCCGCGGCTCGCGCGGCTCCTCGAGGCCTTCGACGAGCGGACCGGGTTGCCGGTGCTCGTCAACACCAGCCTCAACACCGCCGGCCGGCCGATGGTGGACGACCCTCGTGACGCGCTCGAGCTGTTCGGGTCGGCGCCCGTCGACGTCATGGTGCTGGGCCCCCACGTGGTGCGGCGGGCGGCGATGTTCGCGGGTGCCACCCCATGACCGCCGCCTGGTCGGCCGTGGTGCCGACTGTCGGGCGCCCGGAACTGGCGCGGATGCTCGCGTCGCTCGCCCGCGCGGGTGGCCCGCCGCCGCAGCTCGTGGTGCTCGCCGACGACCGCCGCGGCGGGCCGCACCTGCCGCTGGAGACCGGCACCGTCGCCATGCCGGTCCGCACGGTGCGTACCGGTGGGCGCGGCCCTGCGGTCGCGCGCAACGCGGGGTGGCGGCAGGTGACGACGCCCTGGGTGGTGTTCCTCGACGACGACGTGGTGCTACCACCCGGCTGGGGCGAGCGCCTCGCCGACGACCTGACCGCCCTCGCCGACGGCGAGGGGGCGTCGTACGGGCGGCTGCGGGTGCCGGTCGGGCCGCGCCCGACGGACTGGGAGCGGAACACCCACGCCCTCGAACGGGCGCTGTGGGCGACCGCCGACGCCGCGATCCCGCGCTCCGCGCTGGAGGCCGTCGACGGCTTCGACGAACGCTTTCCCCGGGCGTATCGCGAGGACGCCGACCTGGCCGTCCGGCTGCGACGCCACGGCTGCCGCCTGACCACGGGGACGCGCGTCACCGTCCATCCGGTGCGCAGCGCCGGGGGCGCCATCAGCCTGCGGACACAGGCCGGTGCACGTGACGACGCGCTGCTGCGCGCCCTGCACGGGCCGCGATGGCGCTTCGTGGCGCAGGTGGGCACGGGCCGGTTCCCCCGGCACGTCGCCACGGTGCTGGCCGGGCTGCTCGCCCTGACCGCTCGGGCGGCGGGTCTGCGCCGCACGGCGCTGGTGGGGGTGGCAGCCTGGGCTGCCCTGACGGGCGAGTTCCTCGCCCGGCGCATCGCCCCGGGTCCGCGGCCGGGCGACGCGGGCTGGACCACCGAGTGGGCCCGGATGGCCTGGACGTCGGCGCTGATCCCGCCCGCCGCCGTCGCCCATCGGCTGGCCGGCACGATCCGCAGCGACGACCGGCCCTGGCGTCCGCCGGTGCGTGCGGTGCTCTTCGATCGCGACGGCACGCTGGTGCACGACGTGCCGTACAACGGCGACCCGGACCTGGTCGTCCCCGTACCGGGGGCGCGCCGGGTGCTGGACGAGCTCCGGTCGGACGGCCTGGCCGTGGGCCTCGTCACCAACCAGTCGGCGGTGGGGCTGGGGCGCCTTTCGGCGCAGGACGTCGCCGCCGTCAACCAGCGGGTCGCCGAGCTGCTGGGACCCCTCGATGTGGTCGCCGTCTGCCCCCACGCCCCGGCGGACGGGTGCGGCTGCCGGAAGCCCGATCCCGGTCTGGTGCTGCACGCGGCGGGCCGGCTGGGCCTGGCGCCGTGGGAGTGCGTGGTCGTCGGCGACACGGGTGCCGACGTCGGGGCGGCGCTGGCGGCCGGGGCCCGGGCGGTGCTGGTGCCCACCCCGCACACCCTGCCCGACGAGGTGACCAGCGCCCCCGTCGCGGTCGGCGACCTGGAGGCCGCGCTCGCCCACGTGCGGCGGTTCGCGTCGCCGCCCGCCCCCGCGGAGGCGACGCCGTGAGCCGGGTGCTGGCCGTGCGGCTCGACAGCGACGGCGACGTGCTGCTGACGGGGCCCGCCGTGCGGGCCCTCGGCACCGGCGGCGACCGCGTCGACCTGCTGGTCTCTCCCGCCGGGCGCCAGGCCGCCGCCCTGCTGCCCGGCGTCGACGAGGTGATCGGGTACCACGCGCCCTGGACCGGGTACCACGCGCCACCGTTCGACGGGGAGGAGCTCGCTCGCCTGGTTCGCCGCCTGCAGGGACGGTACGAGCGGGCGGTCGTGTTCGTCTCCGACCACCAGAGCGCGCTGCCTGCCGCCCTGGTGCTGCGCGCCGCCGGCGTCGGCTGGATCGCCGCGGACAGCGAGGACTACCCCGGCTCCCTGCTCGACCTGCGGCACCACAGGGCTCACGGCCGGCACGAGGTGGAGGCGGCCCTCGACCTCGCAC
>JAEXPS010000083.1 GCA_023438885.1 Actinomycetes bacterium | reverse complement strand
GGGTGACACCCCGCGCAGGCGTCGGCGCGGCTCGCTGGGTGGGTACCACGCCAGCCGGTGCGGGGTGCTCGGGCTCTGCCGGCTCGTCGTCCCGCTCGCCGGCCTCGGCGGCCAGCTCGCCGAGCTCGCCGGCCTCGGCGTCCTTCGGCGCGGCCGTCACCAGCCCGGACAGCACCTGGTCCACCCGCTGGACCCCGACGGCGCGCGCCAGCCCGAGCGCCACCCACGGCAGGGCCGCATGCGCCACGACGGCACCGAGCCGGCCCGTGCCCGCCGCCAGCAGCAACGCGGGCGCGGCGGCCCACACGACGGCGGCCCATGCCCGCACGCCCGCCGAGCGGGTCGCAGCCCCGGCGGCCGCCCATGCTCCCAGGCCGGCGAGCAGCACGGAACCGAGCATCAGCGCGTTCACGGCCGCCGCGAGCGATCCGCCGAACAACGCCGCGAGCGGGGTCAGCACCACCAGCAGCGGGTCCGCGGGTCCGGGTGCCCCGAGCCCGTCGCGCACCCACCCTGAGGTCGCCGCTGCCCACAGGTCTGCCAGCGACGACGACGCGTGGGCGAGAGCGCCACCCACCAGCCGGGACCCGCCGAGCACCTGCCCGACCAGCGGCGCAAACCCCACGAGCGAGGCCGCCACGAGGGCGGCGGCCAGCACGCCGAGCGTGACACGCCGCCGGGTCGCCAGTGCCGCCAGCTCGTTGATCTCCAGCTCGGACGGCGCCCGCTGGATCTTGCGCGCCTCGGCACGGGCCAGACGCCGGTCCTGGGCCTGCGTCCACACGTCCCGCCAGGTGGCCTGCAGGGGCCACAGCGTGCGCCGCGGCACCCGAGCGGTCGCCGCAGCACGGCGCCGAGCCCGGGCCAGGAGGTCGGGCCGCGAGAGCGCCGCCAGCGCTCCGCGCAGCTCCGCGGCGGCCAGGCCGGGCTGCTTGACGGCGAGGTCGATCACCGCCCGCACCAGGGCCGCGAGCACGGCGACCACGGCGACCACGGGCAGCAGCAGCAGCGGTGCCGCCACCAGCCGGCCGTGCACCACCGAGCGCCGTCGCTCGGCGAAGGAGCGCCGCGGATCCGCGGCGTCGACCTCGCCGTCGCCGTCCAGGTCCTCGTCGGCCACCTCACGCCCGCGCAAGCCCTGGTAACGCGCCTGGGCATGGCGCACCACGGCGCCCGGCACCACGACCACCCGGTGACCGGCGAGCCGGGCCCGCCGGGACAGGTCGAGGCCGGCGCCGAACTCACCGAGCGCCGGGTCCGGGCCGCGCAGCGCGTCCCAGACGTCCCGCCGCACGAGCGCGCCTGCCAGACCCACCGCGAGCACGTCGCTGCGCCCGTCCAGCTGGCCCTGGTCGAGCTCGCCCGGCTCGACGTCCGTCATGCGCCGGCCCCAGCGGGTGGTGCGGATGCCGACCTCGAGCAGCCGTTCCGGGTCGGTCCACGTGCGCTGCTTGGCCCCCGCCAGGGCCACCGACGGCGAGTGCCCCACGGCGCGCACCAGCTCGGCGAGGGCGGTAGGCGCCGGCGCGGAGTCGTCGTGCAGCAGCCACACCCAGGGCGTCGGCGCCTCCGTGAGGGCCTCGTCCATCGTGGCCAGGCCGGCGGCCACCGCCTGCCCGAACGACCGCGCCCAGGGAGCGGAGGTCCGCGCCAGCCGAGGGGCGGGGCCCGGGGCGGCGGCGAAGACCGCATCGAACAGCTCGGCCACGCCGTCCGGACCGCCGACGTTCACCAGCAGCACACGCTGCGGCCGGCGCGTCTGGTGCGCGAGGGCGTTCAGGGTGGTCGCCAGGTAGCGAGTGACGCCGGCGGCGACCACGACAGCGGTGACGGGAGCCGTCACGGGGACGCCGGCGGACGCACTCGTCACCGGGGTCTGTGCGGACAGCGTGTCGGTCATGACCGCGCCATCATCGACCGGGGGCGCCGCCCGGCGGGGTTGCGACACTCCCCCGGCGGCAATCGGTCGGCCGAACCTCAGACGACACGACGCTTGAGCTTGCGCCTCTCACGCTCCGACAGCCCGCCCCAGATGCCGAACCGCTCGTCGTGAGCCAGCGCGTAGTCCAGGCACTCGGCGCGGACCTCGCACTGGGTGCACACCTTCTTGGCCTCCCGCGTCGAGCCGCCCTTCTCGGGGAAGAACGCCTCCGGGTCCGTCTGCGCGCACAGCGCGCGCTCCTGCCACCCCAGCAGACCCTCGTCCTCCGCGGGGGCAGCGAAGAGCGGGAGCACCGTGCCGCCGACCGGCGTGGCCGGGGTGCGTGCGTCGGATGGCAGGGGCTGCTCGTCGTCATCGAGCAGATTCCACATGGGTGCCTCCGTTGGTTCTCTCGGGCTCTGTGCTGCTCGTGGATGGGCATCGCGCAGTAGTTGCGTTTCGAGAATTACACGCGTGTCGTTCGTCCCCGTCAAGCCGGTCGGTGATATCGCGGAGAGCCACTCGGGTGAAAGTACGGTGGGTCCGTGCCCGCCTCTCCCCTCGCCGCCGTGCTCGCCCTGCTGACGGGCGACCCGGGCCGCCCACGCCTCACCTGGTACGGCGACGGCGGCGAGCGCGTCGAGCTCTCCGGCGCGGTGCTGGCCAACTGGGTGACCAAGTCGGCGAACCTCCTCGTCGAGGAGCTGGACGCCCGTCCCGGCTTCCGGCTGCGGCTGGACCTGCCCGGCCACTGGCGGGCCGTCGTGTGGGCGCTGGCGGCCTGGCGGGTGGGGGCGTGCGTCGTCGTGCCGCCGGACGAGCGGGCCGATGCCGTGGTGACCACGCGGCCGTCCTCGCACACCGGAACGGTGGTCGCCGTGGCGCTGCCCGCGCTGGCTCGGCGCTTCGACGAGCCGCTGCCACCGGGTGCCGTGGACGGGGCCGCCGTGCTCGGGTACGGGGATGCGCTCGGCTGGGTGCCGGACGCGGATCTTGCGGCCCCGGCGCTCGTCGGGCTCGATGGGACGACGACGCATGCCGAGCTGGTGCGCGGTGGCGGCACTGCCGAGCGGGTGCTGGTGGATGCCGCGGAGCTGCCGCTCGACGCGCTGCTGCGGCGGATGCTGGACCTCTATGCCGCGGGCGGGTCGGTGGTGCTGGTCGGCGAGGGGTACGCGAAGGAGCTGCGGGCGGACGACGAGCGGCGCGCACGGCTCGTCGCCGCCGAGCGGGTGACGGGATAGCCCACGCCGTGTCGCAGACCCTCGGACGCTCCCGGCCGGACTACGGCACGTCTGCCTGGACGATGCGGCCGCGGCCGTGCACGGTCAGCCGGCCGTCGGCGGCGGGGACGAACGCCGCCTGGCCGCGCGCCAGGCGGAGGTCGCCGTCGCCCGAGGTCTCCACGTGCACCTCGCCGTCCAGGCAGAGCAGGATGCGAGGGCCCCGGCCGGGCAACGGGTGCTCGTCGTCGTCGGCGAGGTCGGTGACCGACAGCTCGAAGTCGTCCACGGGCGCATAGAACACCTTCGTCGCGCCGTGGAACACCTCCGGGGCGACCCGGATCGGCGGGGCCGCGACGTAGTCGACGTTGCGCAGCAGCTCGGGGACGTCCACGTGCTTGGGGGTCAGGCCCGCGCGCAGCACGTTGTCGGAGCTGGCCATGATCTCCACCGCCACGCCATGCAGGTACGCGTGGACGCCCCCGGCGGGCACGAACATCGCCTCGCCGGGCTGGAGCGTGACGGGGTTGAGCAGCAGGCTGGTGACGACCCCCGGGTCGCCCGGGTAGGCGTGGTGGAGCAGCGCGACGGTGTGGTCGGCCCGTGGGGACGGTGAGCCTGCGTCGAGGCGGGCGGCGGACGCCGCCGCCAGCTCGGCGACCTCGTCGTTCGTCGGGCGGGTGTCGGGGTCCAGCAGGCGTGTGAAGACGGCGCGGATCCCGGCGGCGGACGGGTCGGCGAGCAGCGTGCCGTGCAGGTCCTTCGCCAGGGGGGTGTCGAGGCCCCCGAACAGCTCCGCGGCCCGTCGGGGAGCCCTGAACCCGCAGACGGCGTCGAACTGCGTGAGGGCGAAGACCAGCTCGGGCTTGTGGTTGCGGTCGCGGTAGTTGCGGTGCGGGGCATCGCGCGGCACGCCTGCCGCGTCCTCCTCGTCGAACCCCGCCCGGGCCCGGTCGATGTGCGGGTGCACCTGGAGCGAGAGGGGGTGCTCAGCGGCGATCACCTTGAGCAGGTACGGCAGCTGGGTGCCGAAGCGGGCGACGACGTCGCGGCCGAGGGCGCGTTCGCAGTCGTCGGCGATCGCGTCGATCAGGGTGCGCGGCTCGCCGGCCAGCGTGGCGGGAGCCAGCGGGTGGGCGCCCAGCCAGGCCTCGGCTGCCGGGCCGCCCTCTTGCGCTCCGAACAGCGACTGCAAGGCGGTGCGCGAGCCCCAGGCGTAGGGCTGGATCGCCTCGGTGATCCGGATCACGTTCACCTCGTCGTCTGCAGGGATCGAAGGATGGTACCGAGAGATTCGATGTCAGCCTTGGCGATGGGACACACTTGGGGCCATGCGCGGCATCATCCTGGCGGGCGGCTCGGGCACCCGGCTGCACCCGATCACGCTCGGTGTGAGCAAGCAGCTCGTCCCGGTGTACGACAAGCCGATGGTGTACTACCCGCTCTCGACGCTGATGCTCGCCGGCATCCGCGACGTCCTGGTCATCACGACTCCGCACGACGCCGAGCAGTTCCACCGGCTGCTCGGCGACGGCTCGCAGTTCGGCATCTCCATCTCGTACACCGTGCAGACGGTGCCGAACGGGCTGGCCCAGGCGTTCGTGCTCGGCGCCGACTTCGTCGGCCAGGAGAAGGCCGCGCTCGTCCTCGGCGACAACATCTTCTACGGGCCCGGCCTCGGCTCGACGCTCCAGCGGTTCTCCTCCATCGACGGCGGAGCGGTGTTCGCCTACCGCGTCGCGGAGCCGAGCGCGTACGGCGTGGTGGAATTCGACGAGTCCGGGCGCGCCCTGTCGCTCGAGGAGAAGCCGGCCCAGCCGAAGTCGAACTTCGCAGTTCCTGGCCTGTACTTCTACGACAACGACGTCGTGGCGATCGCCCGGGACCTGGCGCCCTCGGCCCGGGGGGAGTACGAGATCACCGACGTCAACCGCGAGTACCTGCGGCAGGGGCGCCTGCAGGTCGAGGTGCTCCCCCGAGGGACGGCCTGGCTGGACACTGGCACGTTCGACTCGCTGCTGGAGGCCTCGGACTTCGTCCGGACGATCGAGTCCCGCCAGGGGATGAAGATCGGCGCACCGGAGGAGGTCGCGTGGCGACGCGGGTTCCTCGACGACGACGAGCTGCGCGGGCGGGCCGAGAAGTTGGTGAAGTCGGGGTACGGGACGTACCTGCTGGGGCTGCTCGACGGGCGGTAGTTCAGCCCGCGAGCACCTCGGCCGCCGCCGCCTGCCACGCTTCCGCCCAGTCGCGGATCGGCCGGACACCGGCCCGCATGAGGGCGTCGTGTCCCAGCACGCTCCAGGCCGGCCGCGGCGCCGGCCGAGCCGACGCCTCGGTCGTCGTCGGGGCGACGATCCGCGGGTCCTGGCCGGCCGCCTCGACGACGGCCCTCGCGAACTCGTACCACGACGCCTGACCGCCCGAGGTGCCGTGGTAGACGCCGGCGGGCACCCGTGCGGCAACCAGCCGTTCGATGAGATCGGACAGATCCCTGGTCCAGGTCGGCTGTCCCACCTGGTCGGCGACGACGTCGACATGGCCGTTCGCCGACGCCACGCGGGCGATCGTCTTGGGGAAGCACGCCCCATGGGCTCCGTACAGCCAGGCCGTGCGGACAACGAGATGGTCGGGCGTCGTCGCGCGGACCGCCCACTCCCCCGCCGCCTTCGTCCGGCCGTATGCCGAGCGTGGCGCGATGGGCGCGTCCTCGGCATAAGGGCCATCCGCGACGCCGTCGAAGACGTAGTCCGTCGAGATGTGGACTATCCGCGCACCGGCGTCCCTCGCGGAGGCCGCGAGGTTTGCCGCACCTGCGGCGTTCACGGCGAATGCGGCGGCCTCGTTGGTCTCCGCAGGGTCCACCGCGGTGAATGCGGCGACGTTGACGAGGACGTCGTACCCCCCGGCCAGCCCCACGGTCTGCGCCGGGTCGGTGATGTCGATGTGGGGCCGGTCCAGCCCATCGACCTGGTGTCCCCGGCCGGCGAGCAGTGCAACGAGGTCCTGCCCGAGCATGCCGGCCGCACCGACAACCATCCAGCGCACGGCCGGCTCCCTTCGACGTCTCCTGGCGCAGCCTAGCGGCGCACCGACCCGACGCACGGCGCCCTCCGCGGACACCTCCCCACGGAGGGTGTCCGGAAGCGATCGACAACCGCTCACGAAGGCCTCGTCGATGGCCCACAATTGGACGCGTGTCCACAGGTGCCGCAGCCCTGCTTCGCGAGCCTGTCGGCGCGCCACAGCCTCGAGTCCCCGTCCCGCGCTGGGCGCTCCCGGCCGGCGCAGGCCTCGGGGCGGGTGCCGGTATCCTTGGCCTTTCCGCTGCGGGCGTCGTACGCGGCGCGGCCGGGGCGCTGGCTGCGGCGCTCTTGACGCTGGCGGCGCCGACGTCGCGCGTTCTCCCGCGACGCGCGCTGCTCGCAGGCGCACTCTTCTTCGGTCTGACGCCATTGCTGTGGTGGGCACGGCTCCCTGTGGGCGCGATCGGGCGTTCGGGGCTCGTTGTCGCCGCGATCGGCGGAGGTCTGACGGCCTGGACTCTTGCCGGAGGTCGGGGCGACGCGCCCCGACGGGTGCGCCTCATGGTTCCCGCCCTGCGGCGGGTGGACGCGATCCCCGCGCTGGCGGTCGCAGCGACGACCGTGATCACGTGGCCGTGGCTGCGCGTCGGCTCCGATGCGCGTGCACTGGCCGCCCTCCTGCCCGGGTGGGACAACGCCGCCCACTTCGACATGGCGAACCTCCTCGCCGGCTCGGGGGTGATGGTCGACCGCCTGGGGCCGGCGCCCGGCAACGAGGCGTGGCAGTTCGACGACTACCCGCAGGGCTACCACGCCGTCGTCGCGACCGTGATGGAGGTGCTGGGGGTCGACGGCGCGGCGCAGGTCGTGGCACCATTCGTCCGCGCTCAGGCAGTCGTCCTCGTCGTCCTGGCGGGGATGCTCGCCGCGGCGGTCTGCTCCCTCCCACGCCTTCGCCGGCGTCCCGCGTACGCGCTCCCGCTCGCGGCCCTGTTGGTCGGGGCGTTCGTCGGCGGTGTGGGCGCCGGATGGGTGACAGCCGGATTTCCCAACTTCGTTCTGGCGTGTGGTCTGGCCGCGTGCGTGCCGCTGCTCGTCGCGACGATGCCGCGCGTGGCGATGCCGTGGCAGGTGGGGGCTCTCGGTGCGCTGCTGGTCGGCGTGGCGAACGCGTGGGTGATGCTGCTGGCCGCGGCGGCTCCCGCCGCGCTGGCGCTGGTTCTCCCACGCGTTCGTAGTCGCTGGCGCGCCCCTCGCCGGGACTGGGTCGTCACGGGGATCATCGCCACGGTCACGCTCGCGGGGCTCGTGGTTCCGCTGCGCCTGCTGCTGACGTCGCTCGATGCGCAGACGGTGCTCACCACGCCGGGCGGCTTCGCGGCGCCCGACCTCGGGACCACCGTTGCCCTGGCGCTCGGGGCGGCGGCGCTGTGCCTGCTCGGCGGGAGGGGCGGGTCGACGACACGAGCGTGGCAGGCACTAGCCCCCGTGGTCGCCCTCGCCGCTTGCGGCGTGCTGGGCCTGTGGCAGCTCCGGACGGACGGCGGGCTCTCCTACTACTTCTTCAAACTCCTCGGCGGCGTCCAGCTGTTCAGCCTGGGAACGCTGGTCCTGGGCCTGAGCGGGCTCACACCGCCCGTCCTGCGTGGCGGACTGCGGCGGGCGGCCGCAGTGTCGCTCGCCACGCTCGCCGCGAGCCAGCTGACAGGCTTCACCGGTTCGGGGATGCGTTCCTTCGCCGTCAAGGACGTGAACATCGTCACGGCCGAAGCACTCCTCGCGGCCTCGCAGGTGCCGAGCGATGCGTTGCGCACGACGTTCCTCGCACCGCATCTGCCTGCGCATGCCCTCGGAGTCCAGCAGTGGTATCTAGCCCTCACCGGACGCTGGACCCGCGAGGCCAACGCGGACGCCGCTGCCGTGCTGGGCGGCGCCACGCCTCCGGACCTCGCGACTGCCGTACCCGCACTGCTCACGACCCGCGAGCCGGCGCTCGTCGTCGTGCCGCCGGCCACGCTCGACGCCGCGCGCGCGGCCGCCGGCGGGGCCGGCGCCGGCGTCGTCAGCTGGTGACCGGGCTAGACGAAGCGGCGAACCACGCGCCAGTAGCCCGCAAGCAGGCTCTGGAGGGGCTGCCCCCAGCGCGGTAACGGCATGGCGGCGGCGTCGAACCGGTCCGTCCACAGCCGCACCAGCTCGCGGTCGGGCACCACCCGCGCCACCTGGACCATGTGGCGGCGCCGTCGCACCCATGCCGGGTGCCGGAGCACCCACCACCAGCCCCGTGCCTTTTGGCGCAGCCAGCCCTGCCCGGCTGCGACCGCCGCCATCCCGAGGTCGAGTCCGAGGAACGCGGGCGCGAGCAGCACGAGGGTGCGGGTCCCGTAAGAGGTCAGGACGAAGAGCAGGCGGTTGCGCTCGAGGAGGTACATCTTCGAGGGGTTGCGGCTGAACTCGTAGTGGTGCACTGCCACGGCGTCCGGCACGTACCGGACGGCGAGGCCGAGCTGCCAGGTGCGCCAGCTCAGCTCCAGGTCCTCCTGGTAGGCGAAGAACTCCTCGGGGAAGCCGCCGAGGCGCTCCCAGTGCTCGCGGCGCAGCGCGAGGCACGCCCCGCTGGCCGAGGCGACGTCAGCGGGTTCCGCGTGCGACGTCGCGGGCTCGCCGAGCCCGCCGGCCCAGCTCAGTCCGAGGATGTGGAGCGGATTCCCAGCCGAGTTCATCGTCGTCGGGTCCGACGCCAGCCGCACGCTCGCGCTCGCGATGCCCACCGACGGATCGGAGGCCACCGCCACGAGCCGGCTCAGTGCCTCAGGCGCCACGACCGCGTCGCTGTTGACCAGCGCGAGGAACGGATCGTCGAGCGTGCGGGCACCGGCGTTGACGCCTCCGGCGAAGCCCAGGTTGCGCTCGGGGCGGACGAGCAGAGCGTCGTGCGTGCGGCACAGCTCGGCCAGGTCGTCCCGTTCACAGCCGTTGTCGACGACGACGAGCGAGACTCCCAAGCCCGTCGAGGCGCGCACCGCGGCGATCGCCTCGTCGATCACGGGTTCGGCGCCGTACGCCAACATGACGACACCGACCGACCGCGTCGGCGAGCCCCCGCTCATGTCGCGCCCACCCGCTCTCCCACGATCTCGCGGCTCCATCGGCGCAGGCGTGCAACGGCGAAGTACGCCAGAACGACGAGCGCGGCTCCCGCCCCGGCCACCAGCGCGCCGGCAGCCCGCACGTCGATCGAGGCGTGCCACGCACACGCGGCGACCAGAACCACGAGGCCGGAGGCCCACCCGGCGACCGCTTCCCACTCGTGGCCCAGCGCGTAGAGCAGCTGGGCGGCGACCTGCGCGAGCATGAACAGGGCACCGGACGCGGCGATCGCGGTGATCACCCCACGACCCACCGCGAAGTCCTCGCCGAACAAGAGAGGCACCAGCCAGGGCCCGAGAAGCCAGATCACCAGCGTCCCGAGCGCGCCGAGCGCGCCGGTCCACGCGGCCACCACACCGATGCGCGCCCGGAGCCCGGCTGGGTCACGCGACCCGACGAACCCGGCCAGCCCCGGCAGGAGCACCGACTGGACGGCGGCAAAGGCGAACAACGGGATCCTTGCCACCACGAGCGCCGCCGTGAAGAGGCCGGCCGCGGTCGCCTCGTCGGGCGCGGCAAGCAGCTGGACGATCACCGGCCCTGCATTGGCGAGTGCCTGAGAGACCACCGACGCGGCAACGAGCGTCGTGAGCGCCATCGCCCCGCCCAGCAGCTCCGGCCGTGATCCGTGCACGACGAGCCGCCTGAACCGCGGGGTCGTCACCAGCACGGCGGCCACCGGAGAGACGACGAGCACCGCCGCATACGGCTCAGGTCCCGCGACCCCGACGCTCACGAGGACGGCAGCGCCGACCACGCGGAGCACGCCGTCGACGGCGAGCTGCGCACCGTAATGGCCGAACCGTCCGTTGCCGGAGAGCAGGCCCCGTACGACGTAGCTCACCGCCATGCCGACGAGCGCCGCGACAAGGTAGCCGACGAGAGCCGTTCGGCCGGCGAAGAGGCGCTCTGCGAGTGTGGTCCCGAGCAGCCCGGCCATCACCGCCAGCGCGCCGATCACCGCGCCGCCGGCGATGAGGGTGCGGCGAACCGCCGGCAGGTTCGTGGTTCTGGTCGCACGCGCGACCGCGGTGCGCCGAGCCAGCTCCTGCTCGAACGGGACGAAGAGACCGATCCCCACCGCGTTGAGCAGCGTCCACATGACCGAGAGCGGCGCGAAGTCCTCGGCCGGCATGCCTCGGCCCGCGAACGCGAGGAACCCGTACGTCGCGAGCCCGAAGACCGCCAGGCCCGCGCCGACCGAGAGCAGGGCGGAACGACCGGACGGCGGCGCCTCGGACGAGCGTGCCGTCACAGTGCGGCGAACCCGTCGTTCCCCGGATCTGCCACCGGAGGCGCGGGCACCGTCCCGCCCCTGCGCTCGAGCACCTCGAGGCGGTGCCGGAGCAGCGCCACCTCCTCGGCCAGGGTCTGTGACTCGCGCTCGAGCGACGTGATCTCGGCGCTGAGCTGGATGCAGACGACGAGCAGCAGGAGCAGCGAACCGAAGAAGACGAGGTTGAGCGGCACCTCCACGCCGACCAGCTCAGCGGCGCCGTCCAGGAGTCCGGGCCAAGCCACCGTGACGAGCACGAGCACGGCGACCGCCATCCACAGCGCCGCGTACTTCTCGCGAAGCCGCCGCCGCCGCAGCATCTCGATCATCAGGGCCAGGACGACGACCGCGCCGGCAATTGCGACGATATGCCCGCTCACGCAATCGCCTCCTGGAGGACCACACGACGCCGGGTGAGCGAGATGAACAACGCGAGACAGGCCCTCATCAGGTACAAGGCGGCCCTCCAAGGGGGCTGCGACGGCTCGCCTGACATCCGCTGGCGCATCGAGACGCCCACCTGCGAGACCGAGAGGCCGGCGCGAAGGGCGATGACTAGCGACTCGATCGTGTCACCGAGGTACTCCGCCGGATAGTGCACCGCGAACAGCCTGACGGCACGCGGCCCGGTCGCCCGGAAACCCGATGTCGCATCCGTCAGGTGGGTGCCGGACAACCGGCTCAGCGTCCGGGCGAGGACCTTCATCGCCCAGCGACGCGGACCCCGGACGCGATAGGACCCCTGGTCGGCGAAGCGTGCGCCGATGACGATGTCTGCATCGGCGAGCGCGGCGACCAAGGTGGGCACCTCGGTCGGGTCGTGCTGCCCGTCGGCGTCGACCTGGACTACGACGTCGTAGCCATGAGCGAGCGCGAACCGGAACCCGGCCCGCATCGCGCCGCCGACACCAAGGTTGAACGGGAGGTCGAGGACATCGATCCCGGCCTCGCGAGCGACGACGCTCGTCGCATCCGCCGAGCCGTCGTTCACCACCAGGACGCCGACACCCGGGAGCGCCGAACGAACCTCCGCCAGCACGGTCGGAAGCGATTCCGCCTCGTTCCACGCCGGGACAACGACGAGGACGCGAGCGTCCGGCGGGATGGGCATGCGGCACAGCGTAGCCGCGCGACCGCCTACACTGTGCGCCGCCCAGTATCCCTGGCGATGGCGCGGCCGTCGCTTCACCGAGAGCGGCCCTGATGACCGAGTCCCGCGTGGATCACCGTCGGTCGACGACGCGCTGGATCGTCCTCGCCATCGCGGTGGTGGCACTCCATGCGATCTGGTCGCTCTCCATCCCGCTCATGGCGTCACCGGACGAGCCGTCCCACGTGGTGCGCGCGGCCGCCGTTGCCAGGGGCCAGTGGGCCGGGGAGATGGGCCCTCCGCCCACCGACGGATCCCGACCCGGAACGGGGACGATCGTCCAGCTGCCGAGTGAGTACGCGCAGTTGGTCGCCCTTCCCAACTGCTTCGCGTACCAGCCCGAGCAGCCGGCCTCCTGCCAGCAGGACGTGCCGCCGTCGGACCAGAGCTCGATCCCCGTGGAGACGTTCGCGGGCCAGTACCCCCCGCTGTACTACGCGCTAGTCGGCTGGCCGTCCCTTGTCACCGACGGCGAGGCGAGCGTGTACGCGATGCGGCTGGTCTCCGGCGTGCTCGCCGCCGCGCTGCTCGTCTGGGGAGTGTTCCGGTTGCTGCGCTCGGCGAGGCCCGGACCCGCCGTCTGGGCGAGCGCTGTGGCGATCACGCCGATGGTGCTGTTCATGGGCGCCACGGTGAACCCGCAGGCCTTGGAGATCTCGTCGGCGTTCGCCTTCTGGGCAGCCTGCGTGGCGCTCGCCACCTCGACAGGACGGCCGTCGACCGCGGTCGTCGTCCAGGCGACCGTCACGGGCGTCGTTCTCGTCAACAGCCGGGCCTCCGGACCGATCTGGGCGCTGGCCGCGGTCGTCATCGCCGTGCTGCTCGCGCCACGCGGGCGGCTTCGAGAGCTCTGGGCCGCGCGCTCGATCCGCCTGGCAGGCCTCGCAGCGATCGTCTCCGGCATCCTCGCCGTGGTGTGGGTGGTCACCCACGGTGGGGTCGTGACGGCCCAGGCGCTGTTCCCCGAGTACACCGAACCCTTCGCGACGGCGCGGCAGGTTGCGCGGCTCAGCCCGGCCTACGTGCGGCAGGCCATCGGGGACTTCGGCTGGCTCGATGCTCCCAGCCCGCCCCTGACGGTCGCGATCTGGGTGGTCGCCGGCGCCTTAATGCTGGTGATGGCTCTGGTGTGCCGCGCACCGCGACGCGGACGGCTGGCCCTCGGGCTACTGACGGTCGGTGTCGCCGCCGCCCCGTTCGCGCTCCAGATCCCGACTGCGCCGGACGCCGGGCTCGTCTGGCAGGGCAGGTACGTCCTCCCGCTCGCGGTCGGGCTGCCGATCGTCGCTGCGAACGTCCTCACGGCGGGAAGACAGCGCCGAACCAGGACCATCGCTCGATGGGTGCTGGTCGCAGTCGCCGGCGCGCAGGTGGCGGCCTTCTACTGGGCGTCGCGGCGGTACAGCGAGGGACTGGACGGCGCACTCTTCACCGTCGCACCGGACTGGTCCTCGCCGCTCGGCTATCTGTCGGCCGTGGCCCTGTACACCGGCGTGTGGTGCGTGGTGGGGGTGCTCGGCTGGCGCGCGACCGCGGACGTCGCGACCGAGCCGCGGCAGCCCGCGCCGCTAGGCTGACGCTCCGAGCACGACACCGAGGAGTACGTCATGTCATTGCGCGAACTGTCCGTCGCCGGAGCGTGGGAGTTCACCCCACGCCAGCACGGGGACTCTCGTGGCCTCTTCCTCGAGTGGTTCCAGGGCGACCCGCTCGCGGAGCGCATCGAGCACCGCTTCTCCCTCGCGCAGGCCAACTGCTCCGTCTCGGCCGCCGGCGTGGTCCGCGGCGTCCACTTCGCCGACGTCCCGCCGGGCCAGGCGAAGTACGTCACGTGCCCGCGCGGAGCCGTCCTCGACGTCGTCGTCGACCTCCGGGTCGGCTCACCGACGTTCGGCGCCTGGGACACCGTGCTCCTCGACGACGTCGACCGGCGTTCGATCTACATCTCCGAAGGTCTCGGCCACGCGTTCATGTCGCTCGAGGACGGCTCGACACTCGTCTACCTGTGCTCGACGCCGTACTCCCCGACACGCGAGCACACGGTGCACCCGCTGGACCCGGAACTGGCCATCGACTGGCCGACCGTCGCGCGTGACGGCAGCCCGATCACTCCCTTGCTCTCCGACCGCGACGCGGCAGCACCTTCGCTGGCGCAGGCTCTGGCGTCCGGATCGCTCCCGCTGGCCGGCGAAGTCGCCGACTGTCTCGCACATCTCTAGACGGATGGCCGCGCCGGGACGAACGCCGAGGATCGAGGTCCTCATGGCCGCCTACCGCGGCGCACCCTACATCGGGGCGCAGCTGGACTCGCTCGTCGCGCAGACGTACCCGAACTGGACCGTCCGCGTGCGCGACGACTGCTCCGACGACGGCACCTACGACACCGCGCGCCGCTCCGCGCTCCAGCACCCAGAGAGGATCCGCGTCGAGCGCCGCCAGGCCAACAGCGGTTCGGCCGCCCGCAACTTCCTCGAGCTGCTGGCCTCGTCGAGCGAGCAGTACGTGATGTTCGCCGACGATGACGACGTGTGGCTCGCAGACAAGGTCGCGGTCACCCTTACCGAGATGCGGCGGATTGAGCGGGACGCCGGTCCCGGGGTGCCGGTGCTGGTGCACACGGACCTATCGGTCGTTGACGCGGCCCTGAACGTCGTCGACCCGTCCATGGCAAGGAGCCAGCGTCTCGCGGTGCGCGAGACGCGTCTGGCGCGCCTCCTGGTCCAGAACTCCGTCACCGGCTGCACGGTCATGGTCAACCGGGCGCTCGCGGACCTGGCCGGCGAGCCATCGGACGAGATCGCGATGCACGACTGGTGGCTCGCCCTGCTGGCCGCTGCGTTCGGCCGGATCGGCTATGTGCCCAGGCCGACCGTGCTCTATCGCCAGCATGGCCGCAACGCGGTCGGGGCCGCCGACGCCCGCAGCGCCCGCTACCTCGTCGGCCGAGCCCTGGGGGGCGACGAGACGCGCGCGCGGATGCGCACAGCCTCGCGGCAGGCCGCCGAGCTCCTGCGACGGCACGGCGACACCCTCACCGCAGAGCAACGGCTCGTAGTCGCGGCCTGCGCGCGCCTGCGGGAGCGCGGCAAGGTGGCAGGCATCGCCGGCCTCGTGCGCCACGGGCTGTGGAAGAACACCGCCCTGCGCCGCCTGGGCCAGGTCTGGTACGTCTGACCGTCGTCAGCTCGTGCGACCCAGCGTCCGGTTCAGCCGGCCGATCACCCGTCTGCCGACCTCGCGCACGCCACCCACCTTGAAGTAGGCCAGTGCCAGCCGCGCCGAACCCACGAACCCGAGCCGGCGAGTGGGCCGGACCGTTCGGCTGTCGCTCGTTGCCACTGCAGGGCGGCGAACCGAGAGGTCGGCCGCACGCCGCGGCTCTCGGCAGAAATCCACCAGGGGCCGCAGCGCCGCGCTCCAGTGGAACTGCTCCGCGAACGCCGCGACGCGCTCCCTCGCGGCCGATGCCGCCGCCTCGTCGTAGAGCAGGGCCTCCAGGGCGTCCACGAGCGCATCGACGTCCTCCGCCGGCACCACGCGACCCAGCCGGTGCTCGGTGATCAGGTCCGCGAAGGTGTCCCCTTCGGTCGCCACGATCGGCAGCGACGCCCACAGGTAATCCAGGATCCGGGTGCGGAAGCTGAACTGCGTCTCGATGTGCGTGAGGTGGGTCGAGACCCCGAGATCGGCGTCGAGGAGGTAGTCTGCGCGCTCGCCGTACGGAACCCACCCCTCGTTGAAGAACACGACCCGGTCGGTCAGCCCCAGCTCGTCGGCAAGTTCCCGCATCTCCCACGCGACGCGCATCTTCGGCACGCCCGGGTTGGGGTGCGTCAGGCCGAGGAAGAACAGGCGGACGTCGCCGTGCCGCTTGGCGAGGACCTCGATCGCGCGCAGGAGCGTCAGCGGGTCGAACCAGTTGTAGACGCCGCCGCCCCAGATGATCACCTTGTCGTCGGGGCCAATGCCGGGAACCACGCCGCGGATGGCGTGACGCTTTTGCACCGGCGGCTCGTCGGCTACGCCGAACGGGACCACCGCGAGGAGCGACGACAAGGTCTCGTCCTCGTCGTACACCCGCGGGTTGACCCGGCCCTGGCCCGCGAGCTGGCCGAGCCAGAAGTCACGCTGCTTCTCGGAAGCGCACAGCATGAGGTCGGCGCGGGCGATCGTCTCGTTGAGAACCCGCGTCGCCTCGGCCACGGCGACCTCACGCTCGCCCGGCGGAAGGTCCTTCGCCTGCTCGAGCTGCTCCAGGTGGATCGGGTCATAGAGGTCGGCGACCAGGATCTTCGACGAGTCGACGAGCCAAGGCGCCGCCTCCAGGAGGAAGCCCTGGAACACGATGACGTCGGCCCACTCGAGCGCCGCGCGCAGGCCTGGGCCCCGTTCGGACGAGACCTTGAAGGCCACTGAGGCGACGCGGGCGGCGCCGGTCGAGACCAGCCACACGTCATGCTCGTTCGCCAGCGCGCTCGCGATCTCCCACGCACGGATCGCGGGGCCGGCCATCCGGTCGAGCAACGGCTCGCCGGTGACGACGAGAACGTGCTGCCCACCAGTGAAGCGGTCCGCGATGCCGAAGGCGGCGACCAGCACGTCGTGTGCCGCGACGTAGCTCGGCATGCTGTACGCAGGCTCGATCGCCTGGCGGAACAGCGGCAGCAGCTCGCGATCAGACCGCCGGCGCCGCGACTGAAGGTCGCGCCGATCCTTCTCGAGCGTGGGTAGGTGCTCGACGAAGCCGTCGATGGCGAACGGCGCGGTCAGTGCGGTCTTGTCGACCTCTAGCGTGCGCTCCTGGTCGCCACCCGGAGCACGCTCGAGGTCGAGCACCGAGGAGTCCGTGCCGCTCATCGCCACGGCCCGGCGCACGGCGAGCATCAGGGCCGCGGGAAGCGCACGGGCCAGCGATTCGTCGTCGAAGTTCTTGTACATCGCCATCAGCGCGTTGCGCTCGAGCAGGTAGCGCTCGCGGAAGCTGCCGAACTTGTCCATCGTCGCGTGGTGGCGATGGAACGCGATCGACCCCGGCTCGTACCGGACGCGATAGCCCAACAGGTTCAGGCGCCAGCCGAGGTCGACGTCCTCGTAGAACATGAAGAACCGCTCGTCGAAGCCGCCGGCCCTTCGGTAGACCGCCGCCGGCATCACCGTGGCGGCGCCCGTGGCGAAGAGCACGTCCCTCGGCCGGTCGAACGCCGGTGCGTCGGGCCGCTCGGCGTGCGGCTTGTAGCCCATGCCGTACCAGGTCAGCGCCGCGTCGACGTAGTCGACCAACTTGCCGTCCCAGTCCAGCACCTTGCACGCGATCGCGCCGATGCGCCGGTCGGACTCGAGCGTCTCCACCGCGGCCGCCAGCCAGCGGCGGTCGGCGCGGGCGTCGTTGTTGAGAAAGGCGACGTACTGCCCAGTCGCGTGCTCGACTCCCAGGTTGCAGCCTCCGGCGAAGCCGGAGTTCCGCTCCGACTCGACGACGATCGCCTCCGGGACCGCGGCGCGGATCGCCGCGGCGCTGTCGTCACCCGAGGCGTTCTCGACGACGATCAGCTCGAGCCGCTCGGCAGGCCAGTCGAGCTCACGCAGCGATAGAAGACATGCGATGGTGTCCGGCGCGCCGCGGTAGTTGACGAGGATCACCGACACCACGCCGTCTCGTTCCACCGCCGGTGCTGCCTGCTTCTTCGCCATACCTCTCCCCATCGTCTCCCACGTCCGTCCGGAGAGCCGCCAGGATCCTATCCAGGGGTCCCATCCACCCGGCATGCGCCGGGGTACCGACCTGGCGAGGCGGCGCGGCAGTCTCCCGGCGACGCCGACCGCCGACGAGGGCGTACGTCACCCGAGAGGCGCTGCCGACCGCCGTTCGATCAGGCAGCGAGTCGCGTGGCCACCGTCCGCCGACGGACGACGACGGCGACGACGGCGGCGATACCCGCGACGAGAAGGTCGCCGACCGTGAAGATCGTTCGGGACGCGACCGCCAGCCCGGTGGCTTGTCCCGATGTCACCACCGTCGCGAGCGCGGCGACGACGACCGCCTCCCGCACGCCCACACCCGAGGGGAGAAAGACGGCGAAGAGGCCGGCCGTCATGCCGATCGCGATCGCGCCGATGCACAGGAGGAGGAGCGCCGGACCGGGATCCACGAGCGAGTTTGCCAGCAGCCACAGATGCAGGCCGAAGCAGGAGTACGAGACCAGAGCCCAGCCGAACGACCGCGCGACCGCAGACATCCCCAGCTTGTGCGCGAGCGGCGGCTTGCGCAGCAGTCGGAACACGACCGACGCCAGCGCCGTCATCACTCGCGGATGCAGGCAGACCAGCCCGATCGGCAGCAGCACGAACAACCACAGTAGGTGGCGGTGCCCTTCGACGACGATGGGGAGCGCTGCCGTGCCCAGAGCGAGCGAGGCCACGACGCCTACGCCGGCGGCAAAAAGGCTTGCCGCGAACACCCGCGCCCGGGCGATGCCGTAGCGCCTTCCCAGCTCCATCTGGAGCAGGTAGGCCCAGACGGATCCGGGCACGTACTTGCCGAGCTGCCCGACGAGGCACACCTGCGAACCCCGGGCCGGACCGACCCGGTCCCCCATGCCGTCGAGAAGTGCCTGCCAGCTCATCGCGCCGGCGGCGAGCCCGAGCAGGACGGCCACGAACGAGACGATCGCCGAGACGAGGTTGATGCTGCGCAGCGTCTCGTGGACCTGATCCCACTGACTGACGACCTGCCAGGTCGCAGCGCCGATGACAAGGGCGATCAGCGCCCACCGTCCGGCCACGACCAGCGACGCGCGGGCCGAGCGCCGGGCGGTGTCCAGAACCGGCTGATCCACCTCCGGTTCCGACAGCGCCGTCACGGGGACGTCTCCTGCGCCCAGACGGCGAAGCGCACGGCCAGGCCGTCGCCGACCTCGTCGTCGGAAGGGATCACGCCTCTGCGGTAGAAGTCCTCGAGCAGACGGATCGCCCCGTCATCGAAGCCCGAGCGCTGCATGCCGATCGTGTTCGCGCCGTGCATGCGTGCGGGGTTTCCGTAGACCTTGGCGAAGGGCGGGACGTCCCGTGTGACGACCGCACCCATCCCCACCATGGCACCGGCTCCCACGACCCGGCGCTGGTGGACGACCGCGCCGAGGCCGATGTTCGCGCCATCGCCGACGCGGACGTGCCCGCCCATGGTCACCGTCGAGGCCAGGGTGGCGCGATTGCCGATCGTGCTGTCATGCGCGACATAGACCTTGTTCATGATGAAGCAGTCGTCCCCGACCGTGGTCTGCTCGTGCCACCCCTGGTGAACGAGCGTGTACTCACGGAATACATTGCGACTGCCGATGCGGATGCCAGGCGCTCCGGGCGTGCTTTCGACCCACTCTGAGGGATGGGGCACATCGCGTACCTCAGGCGGCGTACCGATCGTGACACCGGGCCCGAACCAGTTGTCGTCGCCGACGACCAGAGGACCCAAGAGCACAACATTCGGCCCCACCGTGTTCCCGTCGCCGAGGTGGACGCCATCACCGATGACGGCGCTCGGATGAATGACGTTCATGGTCCTCCGGACACTCAGTCGACGTTCCTATCGTAACCTCACGCAGCACCGACCGCGTAAATCGGGCATGCCGGACAATGCGCATGGCGGCTGGTCACTGATCGACATGGGCGACCGGGGCCCGAGGTCGCGGCTGAGCACTGCCGGGCCGCTGGTACGGTCGGCGGTGCACACCCACCGCCCATCGAAGTCGAGGAACCTGTGATCCCCATCTCCAACGTCGACCTCGGGCCCGCGGTCGAGGCCGAGGTTCTCGCCGTGCTCCGCTCCGGGATGATCGCCCAGGGCCCTCGAGTCGCGGAGTTCGAGCGACGCTTCGCCGAGCTCACCGGCGTCAAGCACGCCGTCGCGGTGAACAATGGGACGACCGCGCTGGTCGCTGCGCTCCAGGTGATCGGGCTCGAGCCGGGTGACGAGGTCGTCACGACGCCGTTCACGTTCGTCGCTACGCTCAACGCGATCCTTGAGGCTGGCGCGACCGCCACGTTCGCGGACATCCGAGACGAAGACTTCAACCTGGACCCAGCACTTGCCGACGCCGCCGTCACGGACCGGACCCGCGTCGTCATGCCCGTGCACCTGTACGGCCAGACGGCCGATGCTCCCGCCTTCGTCGACCTGGCGAAGCGCCGCGGCCTCGCGCTCGTCGAGGACGCCGCCCAGTCGCACGGCGCACGCATCGGCAACCTCGCGGCCGGCAGCTTCGGGATCGGCTGCTTCTCCTTCTACGGCACCAAGAACCTCACCACCGGCGAGGGCGGGATTCTGACCACGGACGACGACGCCGTTGCGGACCACCTGCGGGTGCTTCGCAACCAGGGCATGCGCGCCCGCTACCAGTACGAGATGGCCGGCCACAACTACAGGCTCACCGACCTTCAAGCGGCACTCGCGCTCCCGCAGATCGAGCATTACGAGGCGAACGTGCAGCGCCGCAAGGCCAACGCCGCGGCGCTCTCGGCAGGTCTCGCGGGCATTCCTGGCCTGGTCGTGCCCCGAGAGCTCGAGGGGCGTTCGCACGTCTGGCACCAGTACACGATCCGGGTGACGCAGGACGCGCGAGTCTCACGCGACGAGCTGTCGGCCCGCCTCCTGGAGGCGGGGGTCGGGAACGGGATCTACTACCCCAAGCTCGTCTTTGACTACCCCGTCTATCGTCAGCACCCCCGGGTTCGCGTCAGCGACGTCCCGGTCGCCGCGCGGGCCGTCGGCGAGGTGCTCTCGCTGCCGGTGCACCCCCGAGTCTCGGACGACGATGTCACCGTCGTCGTCGAGACGGTCCGCGCCATCATGGGGGCGTGACGATGCCTGCTCCTCGGGTAGTTCTGGTCGGCGCCGGCTCCATGGGCTCGCTGCATGCCCGCGTCACCGCCCAGCACGCTGGCGCTGACCTGGTCACGATCGTCGATCCCCGCCCCGCTGCAGGGCAGGCGCTCGCGGATCGGTTCGGCGCTTCCTGGCGGCCCGAGCTCGGAGACCTCGCCGGGATCGACGCCGTCATCGTCGCCGCCGCGACCGAGGCGCACTTCGACCTCGCGCGGCTGGTCCTCGAAGCGGGGGTCCCCCTGCTGGTGGAGAAGCCCGTGACCGACCGGCTCGAGCAGACCGTCGAGCTTCTCGACCTGTCCGCGCGCCGCGGAGTCCCGATGATGTGCGGCCTCCTCGAGCGGTACAACCCGGCAATGCTCACGGCCCGCACCGCGATCGAGAACCCGATCCATATCTCGGGCGTCAGGCACTCCCCGTACGCCCCGCGGATCCGGACCGGGGTTGCCTGGGACCTCCTCGTGCACGACGTCGACCTCGCGCTCCAGTTCCTGCCGGGCACGGTCACCGACATCGAGGCCGTCGTCGGGCAGTTCCACCCGTCCTCGGTACCGGGTGCGGAGGACGTCGTCGAGGCACTGCTCCGTTCCGACTCGGGAGCGGTCGCCAGCATCTCGGCGAGCCGGCTGAGCCAGCACAAGGTGCGTTCCCTCGTCATCCGCGAGATCGACCGGCTGGTCGATATCGACCTCCTGCGCCGCGACGTCACCATCTACCGGCACGTGTCCGGCGAGGCGGCCACACCCGACGGACGCGGTTACCGGCAACAGACCATCATCGAGATCCCCGAGCTGGTCACCTCACAGGAGCCGCTCGCAGCGCAGCTCGACAACTTCCTCGGTCTTGTTGCCGGAACGGTCGACGCGGACGCCGAGCGTGCAAGCATCCTGCCCCCGCACCAGGTCGTCGCACGTGTCAAGGAAGTGGCCGCAGCCGCCACGGTCTGAACTCCCGGATCCTCGCGCGTTCGAGAACTCGTGACGACAGATCCCCGCACGGGCTTCGTCAGTGCCGGGAGCTGATGCGGGCGAGCACCTCGAGATGGCGATCGAGCACGTGGTCGAGCGAGAACGACTCGCGGACGACTCTCGCGGCGTGCGCTCCGACGGCTGCTGCACGCGCCGGGTCGTGGAGCACCTCGCAGATCGCCACCGCCATGGCGCCAGGGTCGGCCGGCGGGACGAACCACAGGTCGCGGCGGTGCCGCAGCTCGACAGTCGGGAAGTTGTCCTCCCGACCGGGGGCGACCACCGGAACGCCGGCGGCCATCGCCTCGAGCGTCGCCGTCCCGAGGCCTATGCCCTGCTCGTGGCTCTCGACGTCAGCCGCGGCGAGGTAGTCGGGAATCTCGCTCTTCGGTACCGCGCCGACAGCGATCACCGAGTCGCTCACACCAAGTGCTGCCGCGCGCTTCTCGAATGCGTCGTAGTACACGCGCCCGACGACGGCCAGCTTGGCTCGTGGAAACTCACCAAGGATTCCGGGCAACGCTTCCACCAGATTGACGCGGTCGCGCAGCGGGATCACGTGACCGATCGACAGGATCAAAGGCTCGTCGTCGACCAGACCCAACGAAGCCCGAGCTGACGCCCGATTGCCACCCGTCGTCCATGTCGGATCGACACCGACCGGGATGTACTCCAGGCTTTCGTAAGCACCGCGGTAGCGATCCTTGATGTACTCGTCCATGAGCACGTCCATGACGACGAGCGACGGCTTGTGAACCCTCATTGCGGGCCGCACCATGAGCGCGTCGAGGGCGCGAAACACACCGCGGTAAAGGGCTCGAGGATTCTCGAGCCGCGTGTGGATGCTCAACAGCGTCGGAATGCGCCGGCGCCGCGCGTACATTCCGGTGGCCCAGGTCAAGTCGAAGAACTGTCCGTGCTGGTGAATGACATCGGGGCGGAACTCATCGAGGATGCCGGCCAGCCTGCGCCCCAGGCTCGGGCGAGAGGCGAACGAGATGTCGAAGCTGACGGCCAGCCCGGACTCCGGGAGTGCGAACGCCGGGAGCCTCGCGATCCTCATCCCGTCACGCACCTCACGCGCCGGCGCGTCACCGTAGGCGGCCGTGATCACGAGGACCTCGTGGCCACGGGCCGCGTATCCTCGCGCGAGCGCATCGGACAGGTGCGAACTCCCGCCGACGCGCGGCGGGAAGAAGTTGTTGACGACCGCGATCCTCACGAACCGGACCGATCGAGCGGAACGAAGGCAGGAAGCCCCTGGTCGTCCAGGACGACGCGTGACACCGCACGCGCCGGAACGCCCGCGACGACGGTGTTCGCCGCGACATCCGCCGTGACGACGGCACCGGCGCCGACCACCGCCTCGTCACCGATCGTCACACCCATGTTGACCACTGCGTTCGCGCCGATGAACACCCGATCGCCGATCGTGACAGGAGCGCGATCGACGGCCGCGTAGCGGCGACCGGACACGCATCGGCGCACACTGCTGTGGGTGTAGATCTGCACACCGGAGCTGATGTCGCAGCCCTCGCCGATGGTCAGCCCACCCGAGCCATCGATCACGGTGAACGCCCCGATCCACGTACCGGCACCGATCGACGGCTCACCGACGATCCAGGCATGTTCGTGGAACGGGTTCTCGGGAAGCCGCCCTGGCGCTCGGCCGGCCATCAGCCGCCCTGCCGAATGAGGTCCGCCATACCGTCGCGAACCTCGATCGTCGGCCGGAACCCGAGGACCTCCTCGGCTCGCGTCGTGTCCGCAGCACGCCGACTGACGAGGACATCGCGCGGGTTGAAGATCGGCTCGACGTCCGAGCCCACGGCTTCGATCAGGATCCTGGCGAGCTCAGCGATGGAGGTGTCGACACCTGTTCCGACGTTGATCGGCATGTTCGCCCGCTCCGACTCCAAGGCCATCATCACCGCACGAGCGATGTCGTGCACGTGGATGAAGTCCATCGACTGCTCGCCCTTGCCGTCGATCACCGGCGACTCGCCCTGGCGCAGGCGGTTGACGAAGTGGTTGATCACCGAGGTGTAGTACGCCGTCGTCTTCTGGCCCGGTCCGTAGACGTTGAAGAAGCGCAGGGCGATCCAGGAGAGGCCGGCGCGACGCTGGTAGAAGCCGAGGAGGTCCTCGCCGGCGCGCTTCGAGATGCAGTAGGGCGTCAGCGGTGACAACTCGTCGTCCTCTTGCATGGGAAGCTTCTTCGGGTCGCCGTAAACCGACGCGCTCGAGGCGAACACCAGGCGCTCCACACCGTGGTCGGCAGCAGCAGCGAAGACGTTGTGGTTACCGATCATGTTGATGTCCATGGACTCATGCGGGTCCGACTGGCTCTTGTTGATCGACACGGCAGCGAAGTGGATGACATGGGTCGCCCCCTTCATCGCCTGGTGCACCGCACCGCCGTAGCGCACGTCCTGGTCGATGAGCTCGACGTCACCGGACTGAGCGAGACGCGCAACCGAGTCGCGGTCGCCGCGGAACATGTTGTCGAAGATCCTCACTGCGTAGCCACGCTCGAGCAGCATCGGGACGACGTGCAGCCCGATGAAGCCCGCGCCGCCCGTGAAGAAGACCGTCTTTTTCGCCATGAGTTGCCTCCTCTAGAGAGTGGGTTGTGGTCAGCGTCGGCTCGATGGAGCCGTCACCACGTCGCGTACCGCGGCGGCGACCGACTCGATCTCGGCGTCTGACAGGTTTGCGTGCATCGGGATCGCCAGGTGCCTGGCGAAGAGGTCGGCCGAGACCGGCAGATGCTGATCGTTGCCGTAGATCGGCTGCACATGCGACGCGTACGTCCCGAAGTTGCACTGGACGCCTCTGGCGCGCAGCGCCATGGCCACGGCGCTGCGGTCGAGACTCGGGTCGAGACTCAGCACGTACGACTGCCACGGATGCTCCCGATCCGGCAGCTCGGCGGGCAGCGTGATGAGCTCGAGATCACCGAGCATCGCGCGGTATCGGGCGGCAACTCGTCGACGCGCTGCGAGGAGATCAGGGAGGCGGCGAAGCTGGACGGACATGATGGCAGCCGCCACGTCCGAGAGCCGGTAGTTGTAGCCCGCCTCGTCGAACGACGGCACCGGCAGCTCACGCGAGCCCTCACGGCTCAGGGCCGGCTCGATCCCATAGGTGTGGAGCTTGCGGGCGTGGGCCGCCAGGTCGGCGCGGTCGGTAACGAGTGCGCCGCCTTCACCTGCGGTGATGCCCTTGCGGCCGTGGAAGCTGAACGTCGCCACGTCGGCGAGCGAGCCGGCAGGCCTGCCCTTGTAGGTCGCCCCCGCCGAGCACGCAGCATCCTCCATGAGCCACAGACCGTTCTTGTCCGCAATCTCGCGGAGCTCGTCGTAGTCGGCCGGCTGGCCGAATACGTCGACCGCGATGATCCCCACCGTGCGTGGCGTCATCACGGCTTCGACGGCTGCTGGGTCTGCGCTCCAGATGTCCGGGCGGACGTCCGCGAACACCGGCTTCGCCCCCGTCCACAGCACCGAGTGCCCCGTCGCCGGGAACGTGTAGTCACCGACGATCACCTCGTCACCGGGCCGCACGCCGAGGATCTCGAGCCCGAGGTGCAGGGCTGAGCCACAGTTGGAGGTTGCGAGCGCGTGCTCGGTCCCCACCGCTGCGGCAAACTGGGCTTCGAACGCACGGCACGCCGGGCCGGCTCCCGAGAGCCATCCCGACTCGAAGACGGCCGCGATCGCAGCGAGCTCTTCCTGGCCCACGGTTGGTTGTCCGAGAGCGACGACGTCAGGCATGTATCTCCTCGTATGAACGACATCGAACGTCAGCTAGACGGGATGACCTCGTAGATGTGGAACTGGGCGATGGGCTCGCGCACCGTGTCGACCTCTCGCAAGCAGCGCTGCCGGATCGGGCGGTCGGAGAGCACGTTGCGCACGTTCTCCTGCTCGTAGGCCGCGCACGAGTCGAAGTTCACGCGGATCTGGTCTGCCGCAGGGTTGGACAGTCGCGGCAACGTAGGATCGGCCACCCACCCGACGTTCGCGAACCGGTTCCACACGATCGCGTGCTCGTCGGCGTCGGGGTCCACCTGGCGCCACACGTCCTCGTCGGGTGCGCCCTGGAAGCCGTTGAAGGCGTCGACGCCGGACTCCGTCACGATGGGGCCGACCATCGAGTCCCCCACACCGATCCAGCGCCCGGGATGCGCCGCCTCCTGCTCGGCCAGCGCGCGGGCCACGTCCGTCTCTCGTAGGTCGAAAACCCCGCGGTACAGCGGGTTGACCCAGCACCCCACGATGGCCGAGGCGACGAAGAGCATGATCGCGCCGCCAAGGACCCTTCGCCCGGAGAGCAGCGCCACCGAGCCGGCCATCGCCAGGACAACGACGTACCAGGGCCCGGCGGCCGCCACCGCGTCCGGGCGGTTGCTCAGCACTCGCAGGAGCACGACGTGCGCGACCACCACGACCCCCACAAGGCTGATGACGAGCCACCACGGTGCGCGCAGGTCGTGCTCGTCGAGCGACCGGACGACGACCGCGACAAGGACCAGCGAGACGAGACCCAACCCCATGAGGAGACGTTGCGGCGGCACCCGGTCGAGCAGCAGGAGGTGGGCGAGCGGGTCCCACCCCGGCAGGTAGAGGAACGCCATGAAGATCGCCCCGCACACCAACGGCGCGAGAAGCAGTGTGTCGATGACGCGACGGCGACGCCAGATCGCGATCAGGAGCCACAGACAGGTGGCAGCCAGGAAGGCGCCGACGAACACGAAGGTCGACGCCTCGGACGAGTTGCCGCGAATGCCGTGCGACGAGCCGTCGCTCAGCGCCAACCCGAACGCGCCGAGGAACGTCGCCTCCTTGTCGGGGTCTTCCAGACCGCCACCGGTCGCTGTCAGCCGCTGACCGGGGTAGACCGTGTCAAGGAAGGCGGTGATGGTAGGCCAGCGAGTGAGAAGGAAAGCTCCGACGACGACGGCGGCCGCGGCTCCGGCGGCCACCAACGGGCCCAGCCGGCGCAGCCGCGCGGTGATCTCGCTCCGCCCGCCGCGAAGCACCCAGCCGAGCCCGAACGTCACTGCCACGTAGGTGGCCGGAACGAGGAACGGCGCGTACAGCCCCAGCGCCGTCGTCACGGTGAAGTAGCCCGTGACGGCCGCCCAGGACCAGCGGACCGCACGCGATCGCCCGGACGTGATCCAGATCGCTGCCACCATGAACAGAAGTGCCCACGCGGCCGGCCAGAGTGTCTGCGGGAGGTACCACCACTGGAAGAAGGGCGCGAAGAAGAACGCACCCGAGACGATCGCAGCAGCCCCCGGCCGCCGCGGCCACAGGGTGGTGAAGAGCAGCGAGCAGGCGATCGCGAGCGCCGCCCCTGGGAGCCACCACTTCAGGGCGAACGCCTGGTCGAGCGGCAGGAAGAAGAACCCCAGCGTGTGCGGGCGGAACGCAGCAGACCAGTCCTTGTACGGAACCTCGAAGAGGATCGACATATCGACCCCTCCGGGCAGCGCCCGGTTCTCTGCCGGGAGGCCTTCCTGGACTTGCGACACGGTGTAGACGGTCTGGACGCTCCACTCGTCGCTGCGGATCATCTGAGGTTCGAAGGCGATGAGCGACGAGTCGCTCCCCTCCTCGAACCACGCGTGCGCCACACCGGAAGACGATCCGCTGATGCCCGCCGCCACCAGCGCGATGAGCAGCACCACGACGGCGATCGGGAACGCCAGTAGGACACGCGCTCGCGGCAGCCCGTCCTTAGCCGGCTCGGTCCAGCGGCGGTAGGCACCGGAGAGCCGGGCCGGCCATTGTTCGTGCGCATCCGCCGTGGCGGCGACCGCGGCATCAGTCGTGGTCGTCACGTGGTTCACGGTCTTCCTCGGAGGGGTGCGGCTCAGCGGGTGCCGAGTCTACCGGCAGCGTCAGCCGGGCCCGGACGGGCGGGATTCGCGCAGCTCACCACACGCCAAGCGCGAGGGCTCCGAGAACGACTGCGGACGTACCCGCAAGAGTCCAGGCCAACGCCTGCTTTCGGACGAGCGCCAGCGTCACCACGACGAGAACCGGCGCAAGCGAGAGGGCGTAGCGGTTGACGATCCCGGTGTTGATGCCGAACACGAAGGTGTTGGACAAGCGCAGCAGCGGTGGGAACGCCACGAGGACGATCCCCTGCCCCAGACCGACCAGCGCTAACGGGTTCGTCAGCAGCCGAAGCCGCTCCGCGCGTGGCGAGCGCTCGGGCCACGCCTGGCTCGCCGCACCTGCCACGAGCTGCTCCGTTCGCTCGTCGGCGGGCGCGGCCGCGCCCGCCGTGTCGGTCTCGACCGCGGGGGCGGCACTCGCAG
>JAEXPS010000082.1 GCA_023438885.1 Actinomycetes bacterium | reverse complement strand
CCCCTGGGGCGACGGGGGGCAGCCCTCAGGTGGACGCACCCGACCGGCCGGGTCAGCCGATGGTCAGCGATCCACCGTTGCTCGGCACCAGCTCCACCCAGGTGTTGCCCGGCGCCAGCGTGGCCGGGCTGCCGTCCGCGAGGGTCAGCACCATCGGCTGGTCCTCGGCCGCCTTGCTCCAGGTCACCGGGATGGTCTTGCCGCCGGTCGCCAGCGTGCCCTCGCCGGAGCCGACGAGGTCGTAGGTGGGCACCGAAGCGCCGTTCTGGGCGCCGAACCCGCTCGGCGGGTGGTTCGCCACGATGGACACGACGTTGACCGCGGAGATCTGGGCACCGCTGGCGACGGTCGCCGGGGTGCTGCCCTCGAACCGCAGCCAGCGGCCCTGCGAGCCGTCCCAGGTCCACGCGGGCTTCGCCGCGCTCGACAGGCGGAACGTCAGGGTCTGCGCCGGTGTGCCGCCGACGACCGCGCTCGCGCGCTCGAGGGTCCGCGCGAACGCGAACTGCTGCGGCGGCGCGCCCCGGGAAGGTTCGGCCCGGGCCCAGAGAGACGAGGGGTTCATGTAGACGTTGTGCGGCGCCGACCGCGACCGCACCCGGTAGAAGGCCTCGTCGCCGTCGTCGAACGAGAAGTTCTGGAGTCCGGAGTTCCGCGCGAGCGCGAGGATCGGAGCCTGGGCGCCGGAGTAGGCGAAGAGCCCACCGAGCGGCTTGGCGATCGGCATGTCCATCGGCCGCACGGAACGCACCGGACCGATCTCCTGCGGCACCTGCGAGTGGAACACCGCGACGAACCGCGAGACGTCGAACTCGACGATCGTCTCCCACACCACGTCGGCCTGGTCGAGAGCAGTCTGCGGGCGGGACTGCGCGGTGTTCTCGATCTTCACCGCGATCGCGGGCCGGTTCGTCACCTCGCCGGCGATGCCGGTCAGCGGCCAGGTCACCGGGACGTCAGGGGTCGGGGCGGCGCCCTTGTTCGGATCCACCGTCGCATCGACCGTCACCGTCGAGGTCTCAGGCGTCGGCTCCGCAGCCGGCGACCCACAGGCCGCCAGGGCGAGCGCGAGCAGCGCCGCAGCGGTGCCGACGACCCCCCGCCGCATCGTGCTGGTCATGCTTCCTCCTTCGTCACGAGCGGCTACCAGGGTGCCATGGAATCGTGTGCCCCCCGGACGGCCCAAAGGCCCCGGCGCTCCACCCTCCCCCACCGGTGCCCGAGGCCTGCGGCGGCGCGCCTACCCTGGTCCGGTGGACCGCCCTCTGCGTGACCTCGCGGTGGACGACCCGTCCCTGGTCGACGCGCTGGCCGCGGCGCTCGACGGGTCCGGCCCGGCGATCCGCCCGCGGACGACGCCGGCCGAGGAGGCCGGCACGCTCACCGTGCCCGCAGGGGTCTGCCTGGTGCTGCGCACCTCGGGGTCCACCGGCGCGGCCCGCGACGTGATGCTCTCCGCCGCCGCGCTGCGTGCCTCGGCCGCCGCGACCGAAGGCCGTCTCGGCGGCCCCGGCGACTGGCTGCTGGCCCTGCCGGCGGATCACGTCGCGGGGCTCCAGGTGATCCTGCGGGCACTGGCCGCGGGCACCCGGCTGCACCGGATGCCTGCCGGGACGTTCCGCCCTGCAGCCTTCGCCGCGGCGGCAAGAGCCGTCGAGGCAGGCCGGCGCCGCTACGTCTCCCTGGTCCCCACCCAGCTGGTGCGCCTGCTCGACGAGGGCGACGCTGTCGCCGCCCTGCGGCGCTTCGACGCCGTGCTGCTCGGCGGGGCGGCCGTGCCCGCGCCCGGGCGGGGCCGGGCGCGGGCCGCCGGCATCCGGGTCGTCACCACCTACGGCATGACCGAGACGTGCGGCGGCTGCGTCTACGACGGCGTGCCGCTCGACGGCGTGCGTGTGCGGCTGGACCCGGAGGGCCGGGTGCTCCTGGCCGGCCCCGTCCTCGCCGAGGGGTACCTCGGCCGGCCGGACCTCGACGCGGAGGCATTCGTCACCGGGGCGGACGGCACGCGGTGGCTGCGTACGTCCGACCTGGGCGCGCTGGACATAAACGGGCGGCTGACGGTGCTCGGCCGAGCCGACGACGTCATCGTCACCGGCGGCGTCAACGTCGCCCCGGCCCCTCTCGAGGAGCTGCTCTCGACGCTGCCGGGCATCCGCGAGGCCTGCGTCGTCGGCGTGCCCGACGAGGAGTGGGGCCAGGCCGTCGTCGCGGTGATCGCCGGCGAGCCGCCGCCGCTCGACGAGGTGCGGGCCCTCGTCGCGGAACGCCTCGGCCCGGCCGCGGCGCCGCGGCGTGTGGTCGTCGTGCCCGCCCTGCCCACGCACGGCCCCGGCAAGCCCGACCGCCGCGCCGCGGCCGCACTGGCGACCTCCCCGTAGTGTTGCCGCGTGGCGACGCGCTCTGAATGGATCTCCGGTGCGCGGCCGCGCACCCTCCCGGCCTCGGTTGCCCCCGTGCTCATCGGCACGGGCGCGGCCGCGCAGATGGACGCCGCCTCGGTCCCCCAGGCGCTGCTGGCCGCACTGGTCGCCCTCGCGCTCCAGGTGGGCGTCAACTACGCGAACGACTACTCCGACGGCGTGCGGGGTACCGACCTCGACCGGGTGGGACCCCTGCGGCTGACCGCGTCGGGCGCGGCGCGGCCCGGGCAGGTCAAGGTCGCCGCGTTCGTCGCGTTCGGAGTCGCCGCGCTGGCCGGCCTCGCCCTCGTCGCGCTGTCCGGGCACTGGTGGCTGCTGGCCGTCGGTGCCGGGGCGATCCTCGCCGCCTGGTACTACACCGGCGGGTCACGCCCCTACGGGTACAGCGGCCTCGGCGAGGTCGGGGTCTTCGTCTTCTTCGGCCTGGTCGCCACGCTCGGCACCACGTACACGCAGGCCGATCGGCTGTCGTGGCCGGCCTGGCTCGGGGCCTTGGGGACGGGGCTGATCGCCTGCGCGCTGCTCATGGCCAACAACCTGCGCGACATCCCCACTGACGTCCTCGCCGGCAAGCGGACCCTCGCCGTGCGGCTGGGCGACCGGCGGGCCCGGGTGGCCTACTCCTGGTTCGTCGGGGTCGCGCTGCTGCTGGGCCTCGCGTGCGCGTTCTGGGCGCCGTGGTCGCTGGCGGTGGTGCTGCTGGCGGCGCCCGCCGGCGCCCTGATCCTCGCCGTGCGGGCGGGGGCCCGCGGCATCGCGCTGGTGCCCGTGCTCGCCGGCACCGGCCTGCTCCAGCTGGGCTACGGCGTGCTGCTCGGGCTCGGCCTGGCGCTCTGAGGACCGCCGTCGGGTGAGGCAGGGGCCGGCGGCTCGTCGGCCGCTGCAGGGCGCGGAGGGCCGGGCTCGTCGATCAGCGCATCCTCGGCGTCGGCGTCCGCCTGGGCGCGGGCGGAGAGGGCGGGGCGGCCCAGGCGCGCCTTGCGCTCGGCGTCCTTCCGGGCGATCCAGCGCGCGGCGGCGTCACGCGGTCCGCGCAGCGCGACGTACGAGAGGCCCCACGCCAGCAGCGCGGCGGCCACCACCGCCGCGAACGGGTGCAGCCCGGCCCACACGAGCGCCAGCCAGCAGAGCGCGACGAGCGCCAGCCGCAGCAGCGAGTAGACGACGAAGGACACGCGACCAGGCTAGTCAGCGCAGGCCGGAGTAGGAGTGCAGGCCGTTGACGAACAGGTTCACCACGGTGAAGTTCGCCAGGACCACTCCGTAGCCGACGAACACCAGGTACGCCGCCCGGCGGCCGCTCCAGCCACGGGTGGTGCGCGCGTGCAGGTACGCGGCGTACACCACCCAGGCGACGAAGGTGCCGACCTCCTTGGGGTCCCAGTTCCAGTACCGGCCCCAGGCGTCCTCGGCCCAGATCGCGCCGCCGATCAGCGTGAGCGTCCACAGCACGAAGCCCAACGCGTTCAGCCGGAAGCTCAGGGCCTCCAGGCGCGTCGGGCTCGGCACCTGATCCAGCCAGGCGAACCTCGGCCCGGTCACCCGCAGCGGCGCCAGCGCCCGACGCAGGCCGTCGGCCCGCCGCCACGGCGTCGCCAGGTGCGAACGCCCCTGCGAGCGGGAGTCGGACAGCACCTGCAGCGCGCTCGTGGCGAACGCCACGGTGAAGATGCCCGTCGCGATGATCGCGACGCCGACGTGGATCACCAGCCAGTAGTTCTGGAGCGCCGGGGGCAGCGCCTCGGCGCGTACGTAGAAGGCGTTGAGCGCCAGCACCAGGGCCAGCACCGCGATGCCCATCACCAGGACGCCGAGGAACGCGATGACCCGCCGGCGCTGCACCACCGCGAGCACGGTGGTGGCGACGAGCGTGCCGACCAGCGTGAACTCGTACATGTTGGCCGTGGGCCAGCGCCCGGCGGCGACGCCCCGGAGCACCACTGCAGCCGCCAGCATGGCGATGCCCAGCCACAGCGTGGCTCGCGCGATCCCCTCGGCTCGCGCCGACCTCCCGGGGCTCCCCGCGTCGGCAGCCCCCGCGCCCCCCGCTTCCGCAGCGTCCGAAGATGTGGTGGCTCTAGCAACCACTTCCTCGGACGCTCGGGCTCCGGAGAATGCTGCGTCCGAGGATGTGGCGGTTCCAGCGACCACTTCCTCGGACGTTGCGGAGGTGGAGGCGGGGCCGACGAGGGCTGGAATGCGCGCGTCGACCGTCGCTGCGGACCGGGACGTGGCGGTCGCGCGGGCGGCGCGCGCGGCTTGGCGCGGGCGGGCGGCGGTGTCGGCGATCCGGGCCAGGTCCGCCGAGTACGCGATCAGCGTGAGGGTGAAGGCCGTCGCGGCCGCCCAGACCAGCAGCGTGCTCAGCTCACCCGGCGCCATCGCAGTCCTCCCGCGTCCTCGTCCTACCCGCTCTGCCCGGCGTCGGGTGCTTCCGCATGCTCGGTGCCCAGCACCGCCGTGAGCACCCGGTCCAGCTCGGGCGCGAGCCCGACGTCGTCGCCCCGGGCCAGTCCCGCGGCGGAGACCACTGTAGTGGGACTTTGGTCCTCCCCGGGGCTCGCCGGCGACGCACGCACCCACAGCCGCCGCCGCGGCACGAACAGCGACGCGGCGAGCCCCGCGAGGGCGGCCATCGCGAAGCCGAACACCCACCCGAGCGCGGGGTCACGGCGCAGGTCGAAGGCGGCGTACCGGCGCAGGCCGTCGAACGTCAGAGTGCCGAGCCCGTCCGGCAGCGTCACCGTGTCACCCGGCCGCACGTACAAGGTGACCGGGGTGCCATCCGGCGTCTTGGCCTGGGTGAGCCCCGACTCGTCGAGCTGGTACACGTTCTGCGGCACCCCGGTGTCCAGGCCGAGGTCCCCGGCCCAGACGGCGAGCACCAGCAGGGGGTTGGTCGGCTGCGGGTTGGTCGAGACCCACTGGTCCTCGCCGACCTCCACCGCCGTGGGCAGCAGGAACCCCACGAGCCCCACCTGCGGCTGGCCGCCGGAGACGTCCGGCACCTTCACCACGCCGCGTGACGTGTAGACCGAGTCCTGCGGCAGGAACGGCACCGCCCCGGAGAACGCCACCTCGCCGGCCGCGTCCCGCACCGTCACCTCGGGCGCGTAGCCGTTGCCCTGCAGGTACATCTTGGTGCCGGCCACCGTCAGGGGGTGGTTGACCTTGACGGTGCGTGCCACCGGCTCGTCGCCGGGCTCCGTCACCGTCACGCTCGCCGTGAAGTCGCGCGCCTGGAGCGTCGCCGCGTCGAACCGCGACGAGAAGTCGTCGAGCTGCACCGTGAACGGCACCAGATCGCCGGGTGTGAACAGCCGGCCGTGCTCGTAGGTGTCGAACGACGTCTGCGCGTTGGCGAAGCCCTCGCCCTGCACCACCAGCACCTGGGCCCGGTAGTGGAGCAGCTGGCCGCTGGCGATCGACACCAGCAGCCCCACCAGCGCCAGGTGGAACACCAGGTTGCCGGTCTCCCGCAGGTACCCGCGCTCGGCCGAGGCCGACCAGGTGCCGCCGCCCTCGTCGTGCACGTCGACGCGGTAGCGGCGGCCGCGCCGCAGCACCCGGGCCGCCTCCTCCACCACCTCGCGCGGCGACGCGGACGACGAACCCGCGGCCTGTGCCGGGAAGCGACCGAACCGCCGGGGCGTGCGCGGCGGCCGCGCACGCAGCGCGGCCAGGTGCTGGCGGGTGCGCGGCAGGATGCAGCCCACCAGCGAGACGAACAGCAGCAGGTAGATCGCCGAGAACCACACCGACGTGTAGACGTCGAAGAAGCCCAGCCGGTCCAGCCAGACCCCGCGCGCGCCGTGGTCGTCGATGTACTGCGCCACGGCCGCGGCGTCCTGGCCGCGCTGCGGGAACACCGTGCCGGGCACGGCCGCGACGGCCAGCAGCACCAGCAGCAGCAGCGCGACCCGCATCGAGGTCAGCTGCCGCCAGCCCCACCGCAGCCACCCGACGACGCCGATCCCCCGCACGCCCCCCGCCCCCTCCCCAACGTCCGAGGAAGTGGTGGCTCCAGCGACCACATCCTCGGACGTTGCAACAGGAGAAGCCGTTGCGTCCGAGGAAGTGGTGGCCCTGGCTACCAC
>JAEXPS010000039.1 GCA_023438885.1 Actinomycetes bacterium | reverse complement strand
CACGCGCCGCAGCATCTGCCGCACGATGACCTCGATGTGCTTGTCGTGGATGTCCACGCCCTGGCTGGAGTAGGCCTCCTGGACCTCGTCCACCAGGTGCTTCTGCGCCGCGCGCGGGCCCAGGATCCGCAGGACCTTCTTCGGGTCCACCGTGCCCTGGACCAGCTGGGTGCCGACCTCGACGTGCTGGCCGTCGGAGACCAGCAGGCGCACGCGCTTGCTGACCGGGTAGGCGATCTCCTCGCCGCCGTCGTCCGGCGTGAGCACGATGCGGCGCAGCCGCTCCGAGTCGTCCACCGTGATGCGGCCGGAGTACTCCGCGATGGGCGCCTCACCCTTGGGCGTGCGCGCCTCGAAGAGCTCCTGGACGCGCGGCAGACCCTGCGTGATGTCGTCGGCCGAGGCGACGCCACCGGTGTGGAAGGTCCGCATCGTCAGCTGAGTGCCCGGCTCGCCGATCGACTGGGCGGCGATGATGCCGACCGCCTCGCCGATGTCCACGAGCTTGCCGGTCGCGAGCGAGCGGCCGTAGCAGCGCGCGCACGTCCCGACGCGGGACTCGCAGGTGAGCACCGAGCGGACCTTGACCTCGCCGACGCCCGCCGCGACCACGCGGTCGATGATGACGTCGCCGCCGTCCTCGCCGGCCACCGCGAGCAGCGTGCCGTCGGCCGCCAGGACGTCGGTCGCCAGGGTCCGGGCGTACACGCTCGTCTGCACGCGGTCGTCGCGGCGCAGCACGCCGTCGGGACCGGTCGTGGCCACGGGCAGGGTCAGGCCGCGCTCCGTGCCGCAGTCGTCCTCGCGGATGATGACGTCCTGCGAGACGTCGACGAGGCGTCGCGTGAGGTAGCCCGAGTCGGCGGTCCGCAGCGCGGTGTCCGCCAGACCCTTGCGGGCGCCGTGGCTGGCGATGAAGTACTCCAGCACGGACAGGCCCTCGCGGTAGTTCGACTTGATCGGCCGCGGGATGATCTCGCCCTTCGGGTTCGCCACGAGGCCACGCATGCCGGCGATCTGCCGGACCTGCATCCAGTTGCCTCGCGCTCCCGAGCTCACCATGCGGAACAGCGGGTTCCCCACGGGGAACGCCTCCTGCATGGCCTGGGCCACCTTGTCCGTGGCCTGGGTCCAGATCTCGATGAGCTCCTGACGGCGCTCGTCGTCGGTGATCAGGCCCTTGTCGTACTGGCCCTGGATCTTCGCCGCGCGGGCCTCGTACTCCTCGAGGATCTCCTGCTTCGACGTCGGGGTGGCGACGTCGCCGATGGAGATGCTCAGGCCCGAGAACGTCGCCCAGTGGAAGCCGGCGTCCTTGAGCGCGTCGAGGCTCGCCGCGACCTCCACCTTCGGGTACCGCTCGGCGAGGTCGTTGACGATCGTCGACAGCCGCTTCTTGTCGGCCACCGTGTTGATGTACGGGTAGTCCACGGGCAGGAGCTCGTTGAACAGCGCCCGGCCGAGCGTGGTGCGCATGACGAGCGGCTCACCCTGCTGCCAGCCCTCCGGCGCCTCGTAGTCCTCGGGCAGCACGACGTCGGACATCCGCAGCCCGATCTCGGCGTTGAGGTCCAGCGTGCCCTGGTCGAAGGCCATGAGGGCCTCGGCCACCGAACCGAACGCCCGGCCCGCACCGACGGCGTCGGGCTTGTCGGCCGTGAGGTGGAACAGGCCGATGATCATGTCCTGGCTGGGCATGGTCACGGGCCGGCCGTCGGACGGCTTGAGGATGTTGTTGCTCGAGAGCATGAGGATGCGGGCCTCGGCCTGCGCCTCCGCGGACAGCGGCAGGTGGACGGCCATCTGGTCGCCGTCGAAGTCCGCGTTGAACGCCGCGCAGACGAGCGGGTGCAGGTGGATCGCCTTGCCCTCCACCAGCACGGGCTCGAAGGCCTGGATGCCGAGGCGGTGCAGCGTCGGTGCACGGTTGAGCAGCACCGGGTGCTCGGAGATGACCTCCTCGAGCACGTCCCAGACCTGCGGGCGCGCGCGCTCGACCATCCGCTTGGCGGACTTGATGTTCTGCGCGTGGTTGAGGTCGACGAGCCGCTTCATGACGAAGGGCTTGAACAGCTCGAGCGCCATCTGCTTGGGCAGGCCGCACTGGTGCAGCTTGAGCTCCGGGCCGACCACGATGACCGAGCGGCCGGAGTAGTCGACGCGCTTGCCGAGCAGGTTCTGGCGGAACCGGCCCTGCTTGCCCTTGAGCATGTCCGAGATGGACTTCAGCGGCCGGTTGCCCGGGCCGGTGACGGGACCGCCACGACGGCCGTTGTCGAACAGCGCGTCGACGGCCTCCTGGAGCATCCGCTTCTCGTTGTTGACGATGATCTCCGGCGCGCCCAGGTCGAGCAGCCGCTTGAGGCGGTTGTTCCGGTTGATCACGCGGCGGTACAGGTCGTTGAGGTCGCTCGTCGCGAAGCGGCCGCCGTCGAGCTGGACCATCGGCCGCAGGTCCGGCGGGATGACCGGGACCGCGTCGAGCACCATCGCCTGCGGGCTGTTGTTGGTCGTGAGGAACGCGTTGACGACCTTGAGCCGCTTGAGGGCACGCGTCTTGCGCTGGCCCTTGCCGTTCTTGATGATGTCGCGCAGGTTGGCGGCCTCGGCGTCGAGGTCGAAGCTCTCGAGGCGCTTCTGGATCGCCGCGGCGCCCATCGCGCCCTTGAAGTACACGCCGTAGCGGTCCACCAGCTGGCGGTAGAGCGACTCGTCACCCTCGAGGGCGGCGACCTTGAGGCCCACGAAGCGGTCCCAGATGAGCTCCAGGCGCTCGATCTCGGCGTCGGCCCGCTTGCGCAGCTGCGCCATCTCGCGCTCGGCCGAGTCGCGCACCTTGCGGCGCGCGTCGGCCTTGGCACCCTCGGCCTCCAGCTGGGCGAGGTCCTCCTCGAGCTTGCGCGCCCGCGCGTCGACCTCGGCGTCGCGACGGTTCGCGATCTCCTTCTTCTCGACGTCGATCTCGTTGCGCAGGTTCGGCAGGTCCTCGGTCCGGCCGTCCTCGTCGACCTCGGTGATCATGTACGCCGCGAAGTAGATGACCTTCTCCAGGTCCTTCGGGGCGAGGTCGAGCAGGTAGCCG
>JAEXPS010000026.1 GCA_023438885.1 Actinomycetes bacterium | reverse complement strand
CGCTGCCGGCGTACCGGGCCCCGGCCGGTCGGGGCCGGCCCGCCCGGCGGTTCGTCGTCGCCTCCCGTGGCCAGGAGACGCTGTCCCATCGCTACGCCGAGATCGCGAATCAGGCACTGGCCTTCCTCGCCCAGGAGGCGGGCCCGGACGCACTCGAGAGGTTCGCGCAGGAGCGGATGGTCCAGCTGGAGCGCGCCGTCGCGCCCGTGGTGGACGCCGCCGGCCCGGACCTGTCACGTCGTGCCCACGCCCTTGCCGACGCCCTGGACGCCGCGGGGTTCGCCGCCTCGGCCCGTCCGGTGCCCGGCCTGCCGCTCGTCCAGGTGTGCCAGGGCCACTGCCCGGTGCAGGACGTCGCGGCCGCCTACCCCCAGCTGTGCGAGGCGGAGACCCGGGCGTTCGCCCGGGTGCTCGGCGTGCACGTGCAGCGTCTGGCCACCCTGACCACCGGCGGGCACGTCTGCACCACCAACGTGCCGACATCCCCGCCCTCGACCAAGACCCCCCACCAGGAAGGAGTGCCGGCATGAGCGCATCCACGCAGCCGCTGACCCCGCCCTTGACACAAGACGAGGTCATCGCCTCGGTCGGCAACTACGCGTACGGCTGGCACGACGCCGACGCCGCAGGCGCCAGTGCGCGACGCGGGCTGTCGCAGGAGGTGGTCCGGGACATCTCGGCCCTCAAGAGCGAGCCCGAGTGGATGCTCAACACCCGGCTCAAGGCCCTGCGGCTGTTCGACAAGAAGCCGATGCCGTGGTGGGGCGCCGACCTGTCCGGCATCGACTTCGACACGATCAAGTACTTCGTGCGGTCGACCGAGCGGCAGGCCTCCACGTGGGAGGAGCTGCCGGACGACATCAAGAACACGTACGACCGGCTGGGCATCCCCGAGGCGGAGAAGCAGCGCCTCGTCGCCGGTGTCGCCGCGCAGTACGAGTCCGAGGTCGTCTACCACCAGATCCAGGAGGAGCTGGAGAGCCAGGGTGTCGTGTTCCTCGACACGGACACCGGCCTCAAGGAGCACCCCGAGATCTTCGAGCAGTACTTCGGCTCGGTGATCCCGCCGGGGGACAACAAGTTCGCGTCGCTCAACACGGCGGTGTGGTCCGGCGGGTCGTTCGTCTACGTGCCGCCGGGGGTGCACGTCGAGATCCCGCTGCAGGCCTACTTCCGGATCAACACCGAGAACATGGGCCAGTTCGAGCGGACGCTGATCATCGCGGACGAGGGCTCGTACGTTCACTACGTCGAGGGATGTACGGCGCCGATCTACCAGAGCGACTCCCTGCACTCGGCGGTCGTCGAGATCATCGTCAAGAAGAACGCCCGGGTGCGGTACACGACGATCCAGAACTGGTCCACCAACGTCTACAACCTGGTGACCAAGCGGGCGACGGTCGCCGAGGGCGGCACGATGGAGTGGGTCGACGGCAACATCGGCTCCAAGGTGACGATGAAGTACCCGGCCGTGTACCTCATGGGTGAGCACGCCAGCGGCGAGACGCTGTCGATCGCCTTCGCCGGCGAGGGCCAGCACCAGGACACCGGTTCGAAGATGGTGCACTGCGCGCCGCACACCTCGTCGCACATCGTCAGCAAGTCCGTGGCGCGGGGCGGCGGGCGCTGCTCCTACCGCGGCCTGGTGCAGGTGCTCGAGGGCGCCGAGGCGAGCAAGTCGTCGGTGCTCTGCGACGCGCTGCTCGTCGACCAGATCTCCCGCTCGGACACCTACCCGTACGTCGACGTCCGCGAGGACGACGTGACGATGGGCCACGAGGCCACGGTCTCGCGGGTGTCGGAGGACCAGCTGTTCTACCTGATGTCCCGCGGCATGCCCGAGCAGGAGGCCATGGCGATGATCGTGCGGGGGTTCGTCGAGCCCATCGCGCGTGAGCTGCCCATGGAGTACGCGCTCGAGCTCAACCGCCTGATCGAGCTGCAGATGGAAGGGGCCGTCGGGTGACGACGACTGACATGTCCACCGACCACTCCCGGGCGACCGCCGACCAGGCGCACAGCCACGGCGTCGGCGTGGTGCCGGAGAGCTCGCGCGCGGCGCGGCGCACGTCGTTCGACGTCACGGACTTCCCGCTGCCCACGGGCCGCGAGGAGGAGTGGCGCTTCACGCCGGTCGCCAAGCTGGCCCGCGTGCTGGCCGACGAGCCCACGGACGGGCGTCTCGACTGGGAGGTCCCCGACCTGCCGGAGGGCGTCACGCTGACCCAGGTGGCGCCCGACGAGGCGGCGCGCCGCACCGTACGCGCCCCGGGCGACCGCGCCTCGGCCGTGGCGATCAAGCAGGCGGGCGGCGCCACGGCGGTGACGATCGCGCCGAACACGGTGGTCGACAAGCCACTGACCATCCGGCTCGTGGGGCGCGGCGAGGACGTGCGCGGCCACGTGCTCATCGAGGTCGGCGAGAACGCCGAGGCGGTCGTCGTCATCGAGCACGACGGCCTGGCCACGTACTCCGAGCTCGTCTCGGTGTCGCTGGGCGACAACGCGGGTCTCAACCTGGTGCTGCTCCAGCTCTGGGACGCCGGCACCGTGCACACGGGCGAGGTCGTCGCCCGCCTGGGCCGCGACGCCCGCCTGCGGGGCTCCGTCGTCAGCCTCGGCGGCGACGTGGTGCGCCTGAACACCAGCGCCGCGTTCGCGGACGAGGGTGCCAGCGTCGACCTGTTCGGCCTGTACTTCGCCGACGCCGGGCAGCACCTGGAGCACCAGCTGTTCGTCGACCACGCCGCACCGCGCTGCCGCTCCCGCGTCACGTACAAGGGCGCGCTGCAGGGCAAGGACGCACACACGGTCTGGGTGGGCGACGTGCTGATCCGCGCGATCGCCGAGGGCACCGACACCTACGAGCAGAACCGCAACCTGGTGCTCACCGACGGCGCCCGCGCCGACTCGGTGCCGAACCTCGAGATCGAGACCGGCCTGATCGAGGGTGCCGGCCACGCGTCGGCCACCGGCCGCTTCGACGACGAGCAGCTGTTCTACCTGCGCTCGCGCGGCATCCCCGAGGTCGAGGCGCGCCGCCTCGTCGTGCGCGGCTTCTTCGCGGAGCTGGTGCGTGAGATCGGCGTCCCCGAGGTCGAGGCCCGGCTGCTCGAGGCGATCGAGGCGGAGCTCGCCGCGTCGATGACCGAGTTCGCCCAGGTGACCGCATGAGCGCACAGCTCGCGTGCTACGCCGCGGACGTGCCGGTCGCCGGCGCGCTCCGGGTCGAGCTCGAGGGTGCGGACGGCCCGGTCGAGGTCGCGGTGGTCCGCGACGAGGCCGGCGAGCTGCACGCCATCAGCGACATCTGCTCCCACGGCCAGGTGTCCCTCTCGGACGGTGAGATCGAGGGCAGCACCGTCGAGTGCTGGCTCCACGGCTCGCGGTTCGACCTGCGCACCGGCAAGCCCCTGTCCCCTCCGGCCGTCCACCCCGTGCCGGTCTACCCCGTGACCGTCGACGGCGAGCGTGTGCTCGTCGACATCGACTCCCCCCGCTAGAGGAGAAGCATGTCCACCCTGCAGATCCGCGACCTGCACGTCAGCGTCGAGACGAAGGAGGGCCCCAAGCCCATCCTGCGCGGCGTCGACCTCACCGTCGCGTCCGGCGAGACCCACGCGATCATGGGCCCCAACGGGTCCGGCAAGTCCACGCTGGCGTACTCGCTCGCCGGGCACCCGAAGTACCAGGTCACCGGCGGCTCGGTGACGCTCGACGGTGCCGACGTGCTGGCGATGAGCGTCGACGAGCGCGCCCGCGCCGGCCTGTTCCTCGCGATGCAGTACCCGGTCGAGGTGCCCGGCGTCTCCGTGTCGAACTTCCTGCGCACCGCCAAGACGGCCATCGCGGGCGAGGCCCCGCCGCTGCGCGCCTGGGTGAAGGAGATGCGCCAGGCGATGGACGACCTGCGCATGGACGACTCGTTCTCCGAGCGCAGCGTCAACGAGGGCTTCTCCGGCGGGGAGAAGAAGCGCCACGAGATCCTCCAGATGGAGCTGCTCAAGCCGCGCTTCGCCGTGCTCGACGAGACCGACTCCGGCCTCGACGTCGACGCGCTGCGGATCGTCTCCGAGGGCGTCAACCGCGTGCGGAGCACCACCGACGTCGGCGTGCTGCTCATCACGCACTACACCCGGATCCTGCGGTACATCACGCCGGACTTCGTCCACGTCTTCGTCGACGGCCGCGTCGCCGAGGAGGGCGGGCCGGAGCTCGCCGAGCGGCTCGAGGACGAGGGCTACGACCGCTTCCTGGCCACGAGCGTCTGAGAGGACAGGACCGATGTCGTCGGTGGACACCGGCACCGGGCTGACGAGGGCCGAACTGGCCGCCGTCCGCGCTGACTTCCCGCTGCTCGCGCGCACGCTGCGCGACGGGCGGCCGCTGGTGTACCTCGACTCCGGCGCCACGGCGCAGAAGCCCGAGGTGGTGATCGACGCCGAGCAGGACTTCTACCTGCACCGCAACGCCGCCGTGCACCGCGGGGCGCACCAGCTCGCCGAGGAGGCGACGGAGGCGTACGAGGACGCGCGGGCGAAGGTCGCCGCCTTCGTCGGCGCGGGCACCGACGAGCTGGTGTGGACGGCGAACGCCACCGCCGGGCTCAACCTCGTCGCCTATGCCATGGGCAACGCCAGCGCGGGTCGGGGTGGGGCGGCGGCGCGCCGGTTCGCACTCGGCCCCGGCGACGAGATCGTCGTCACGCAGGCCGAGCACCACGCGAACCTCGTGCCGTGGCAGGAGCTGGCATTCCGCACGGGTGCCACGCTGCGCTGGCTCGGGCTGGACGACGAGGGGCGGATCCGGCTCGACGAGCTCGACACGGTGGTGACCGACCGCACCAAGGTGCTCGCGTTCACCCACGTCTCCAACGTCACGGGCGCCGTCACGCCGGTGGGGCCGTTCGTCGAGCGCGCCCGTGCCGTCGGGGCGCTGACCGTGCTGGACGCCTGCCAGGCGGTGCCGCACCTGCCCGTGGACTTCCACGCGCTCGGTGTCGATTTCGCGGCGTTCTCCGGGCACAAGATGTACGGGCCCACGGGCGTCGGCGCGCTCTACGGGCGGCGCGAGCTGCTCGACGCGCTGCCGCCGTTCCTTCTCGGCGGGTCGATGGTCGAGGTCGTCACGATGACCGAGACGACCTTCCTGCCCCCGCCCGCGCGTTTCGAGGCGGGCACGCAGATGGTCGCGCAGGCCGTCGCCCTCGGCGTGGCCGCCGACTACCTGGCGGAGCTGGGCATGGCGAACGTGGCGGAGCACGAGCGTCACGTCGCCGGGCTGCTGCTCGACGCGGTGGCCTCGGTGCCGGGCGTGCGGCTCGTCGGCCCGGCCGAGAACCGCGAGCGGCTGGCCGTGGTCTCGTTCGTCGTCGACGGCGTGCACGCGCACGACGTGGGCCAGGTGCTCGACGACGCCGGCGTGGCGGTGCGCGTCGGCCATCACTGCGCGCAGCCGGTGCACCGGCGGTTCGGTGTCGCGGCCACCACGCGCGCCAGCGCCGGGGTCTACACGACGGACGACGAGGTCGAGACCTTCCGGGAAGCCCTCGCCGGGGTCCGCGCGTTCTTCGGTGTGACGGACGGAGTCGGCGCGTGAGCTCGATGGAGCAGCTGTACCAGCAGGTGATCCTGGATCACTCGAAGTTCCCGCACGGCCGCGGCCTGCCGGAGGGCGAGGGCGGCGGCACAGCGGTCGCGCTCGCTCCGCACCCCGGCTGCGGCATCTCGCACCAGGTCAATCCCACCTGCGGCGACGAGATCACCCTGCGGGTGGACGTCGCGCGTTCGGGCGGCGTGAGCGTGGTCCAGGACGTGCGCTGGGACGGCCAGGGTTGCTCGATCTCGCAGGCCTCGGCCTCGGTGCTGCGCGACCTCGTCGTCGGCGCGGACCTGGCCACGGTGGACCGGCTCTCCGCCTCGTTCCACGACCTGATGAACAGCCGCGGCGCCGGCCTGGCCGACGACGACGTCGCCGACTCGCTCGGCGACGCGATGGCGTTCACCGGCGTCTCCAAGTACCCCGCGCGCATCAAGTGCGCGCTCCTCGGCTGGGCCGCACTGGCCGACGCCCTGATCCTGTCCGGCGCCCGGGAGGCATCGTGAGCACCGAACCCGTCCAGCACGCCACGGCGGCCGACGTCGAGGAGGCCATGCGCGACGTGGTCGACCCCGAGCTCGGCATCAACGTCGTCGATCTCGGGCTCGTCTACGGCGTCGTCGTCGACCAGGACAACACGGCCGTGATCGACATGACCTTGACCTCGGCGGCGTGCCCGCTGACGGACATGATCGAGGACCAGTCCGCCCAGGTTCTCGAGGGCATCGTCGACGCGTTCCGCATCAACTGGGTGTGGATGCCACCGTGGGGGCCGGAGAAGATCACGCCCGAGGGCCGCGAGCAGATGCGGGCCATCGGCTTCAACATCTGACGCGGGCGAGACGGGTCAGCCCAGGTCGGTCGCCGTGAAGGTGTCGCAGGCCTGGATGTCCCTCTTCTCGTACCCGACGGTGAACCAGTGCTGGCGCTGCGCGCTCGAGCCATGGGTCCAGGTGTCGGGGTTGATCGAGCCGGTCGCCTGCTGCTGGATGCGGTCGTCGCCGACCCCGGCCGCGGCGTCCAGCGCGTTCTGCAGCTGCTGCTCGGTGACCGGCGCCATGAACGTCGTGTCGGTTCCGGGTCGCTTGGTGGTGGCCGCGTTGCCGATGAACATGCCGGCGAAGCAGTCGGCCTGCAGCTCGAGCCGCACCGAACCACCCTCCGCGCCGGTGCCGCCGCGGTCGGCCTGCTGCATGTAGCCGGTGATGTTCTGCACGTGGTGGCCGTACTCGTGGGCCGTCACGTAGACCTCGGCCAGGGGGCCGTCGGTGGCGCCGAACTGCGACTGGAGCTCGTCGTAGAACCCGAGGTCGAGGTAGATCCGCTGGTCGGGCGGGCAGTAGAAGGGGCCGACGGCCGAGGTCGCGGCACCGCAGCCGGTGTCGACGGAGCCCTCGAAGGACGTCACGCCCGGCTCGGGCAGCTCGACGTCGTAGGCCGCCAGCTCCGTCGTCCAATAGGCGTCGAGCGCGTAGGCGGTGGCCGACAGGCGGCAGTCGCGCTGGGTGTTCGCCTGCTCGACCGTGCACTCGCCCAGGTCGTCGAGCTGCTCGGGCTGCACCTGGTTCGCGCTGTCGCCGCCGCCCCCGATGGCGTTGACCACGTCGCCGAGGCCGCCGCCTTGGAGCAGCACCAGCAGCGCGACGACGACCAGGCCGACCACACCGCCGCCGACCGCCACGCCGCGGCCTCCGCCTCCGCCGCCACGGCTGCGCTGGACGCGGCCACCCTCGAAGTCCCCACCCTGGAAAGTCACGGTCGCACGGTAACGCCCGGCGACGCCGGACGCCTATCAGGGCGGGGTGTCGGCAAGTCCCCGCGCAGCCAGCGCCTCGCCGGTGGTGTGCGCCCCGGCGACGGCGCGCACCGCGGCCGGGGTCAGCCAGGTGCGGGGGTCGCGCTCCGCGCCGCGCGCCCGGGCGGCGTCGCGACTCTCGCCCAG
>JAEXPS010000009.1 GCA_023438885.1 Actinomycetes bacterium | reverse complement strand
GGGCGGCCCCACACGGGGCCGCCCCGTCGTCGTCTCCGGGGGCCGGCCCGGGTGCGTCGTGGCGCACGGCACCCGGCAGGCATGCGAGGCTTGGCGGGTGACCGAGCGGCAAGACGACGACCCCGCGGCGCCGTCCGAGCCGACCGCGCCGACGCGGCGGGCCCGGCGGGCCCGGCGGGCCCAGCCGACACGGAGCAAGCCGATGACCTGGCTGCGCGAGTCCGTGCTGGTCCTGGCCACCGCGCTGGTGCTGTCGCTGCTGGTCAAGACCTTCCTGGTCCAGGCCTTCTTCATCCCGTCGCAGTCGATGCACGACACGCTGATCGAGGACGACCGCATCCTCGTCAACAAGCTGGCGCCCGGGCCGCTGGACCTGCACCGCGGCGACATCGTCGTCTTCAAGGACCCGGGCAACTGGCTGGAGTCACAGGCAGCGGCGCCGCAGGGCCCGGCGCAGCGGGTCGTCAACGACATCCTGACCTTCGTCGGGCTGCGTCCGGTCGACGCGGGCCAGCACCTGGTCAAGCGGGTGATCGGGCTGCCCGGCGACCGGGTCGCCTGCACCGGCGCCGGGGCGCCGATCACCGTCAACGGCGTGGCGATCGACGAGCCGTACCTCGCCCCTGGCGCCGACCCCTCCTCGATCGCCTTCGACGTCACCGTTCCCCCGGACTCGCTGTGGGTGATGGGCGACAACCGGGGCCAGTCCGAGGACTCGCGGTTCCACCAGGGTGAGCCCGGTGGCGGCTCGGTGCCGATGCAGAACGTGGTCGGCACCGCCTTCGTCATCGTGTGGCCGGCGGACCGCTGGAGCCTGCTGCGCAACCCTGGCGAGACGTTCCAGGACGTGCCGGAGCCGTCATGAGTCCTGCCGTCGTTCCTCATCTGCGCCACGAGCGGGTCCTGCTGCGCGACGGCGCCCGGCTGGTCGCCGGGATGGACGAGGTGGGCCGCGGCTCCCTCGCCGGCCCGGTGAGCGTCGGCGTCGTCGTCATCGACGCGCGCACCCGCTCGGCCCCGCAGGGGGTCGCCGACTCCAAGCTGCTGACGCCGGCGTCCCGGGAAGCCCTGCTCCCGGCGCTGCGCCGATGGGGGCTCGCACGGGCCGTGGGCCATGCGACGGCCGACGAGATCGACGCCCTCGGCATCATGGCGGCGCTGCGCCTCGCGGGGACCCGTGCGCTGACGGCGGTGACCGAGGTCGTCGGGCCGGTGGATGCGCTGCTGCTGGACGGCAACCACGACTGGCTGACGGCGACCCCGACGCTGTTCGAGGCCGCGCTGGAGGCGCCGCTGCCGCGGGTGCACCTGCGGATCAAGGCGGACCGCTCGTGCGCGAGCGTCGCGGCGGCCAGCGTGCTGGCCAAGTGCGAGCGGGACGCCCTCATGGTGGCGTTGTCCGACGAGCACCCGGCCTACCGCTGGGCCGAGAACAAGGGCTACGCCTCGCCGGAGCACATGGAGGCGCTGCGGGCGCACGGCCCGAGCCCGCTGCACCGGCGCAGCTGGAACCTGCCGCAGTGGCAGGCGGCCGAGACGCAGATGCTGCCGGCTGGCGCGCTGGGGGGATGATGGGCCTGTGAGTGCCGAGGACCTGGAGAACTACGAGACCGACGCCGAGCTGGCCCTGTACCGGGAGTACCGGGACGTCGTGGGCCTGTTCTCGTACGTGGTGGAGACCGAGCGGCGGTTCTACCTGGCCAACCAGGTGGACCTGCAGGTGCGGTCGGCGGCTGGCGAGGTCTACTTCGAGGTCATGCTGGCCGACGCGTGGGTCTGGGACGTCTACCGGTCGGCCCGCTTCGTCAAGTCGGTGCGCGTGGTGACGTTCAAGGACGTCAACGTGGAGGAGCTGGCGCAGGCCGAGCTCGACCTGTCCGGCGGCGCGGGCTTCGCGCGGTAGCTCCGGCTCGAAGCCGGCCGTCAACCGCCCACAGCCCCGCGTCCGCGGGGCGGGCTCGCCGCCCGCCGCCTGACGCCTCCGGCGGCCCCCCGCTGCGGCGACGGTGGCCACCGGGGGTGGTGGCATGCGTGCCAAGGACGCCGTGGGGCGGTACGGCGAGGACGTGGCGGTGGCGCACGTCCTCGCGGCGGGCTGGACGGTGCTGGACCGCAACTGGCGCTGCCGGCAGGGCGAGCTCGATCTCGTCGCACTGGACGGATCCGAGCTGGTGGCCGTCGAGGTGAAGACCCGCCGGTCACAGCAGTACGGCCACCCGGCACATGCGGTGACCCGCGAGAAGCTGGCCCGGCTGCGCCGGCTGACCGCGCTGTGGCTGGCGGCGCACGACCTGCACCCGGCTTCGGTGCGGCTCGACGTCATCGCCGTCCTGGTGCCGGGGCGCGGCGCGGCCCAGGTGGACCACCTGGTGGGGGTGGTCTAGGTGCTCGGCCGCACCCGGGCCGTGTCGCTCGTCGGGCTGTCGGGACACGTCGTCGAGGTGGAGGCTCACCTGGCGCCGTCCCTGCCCGGCTTCTCGCTCGTCGGGCTGCCGGACACCGCGCTCGCCGAGGCGCGCGACCGCGTGCGCGCCGCCGTCACCTCCAGCGGCCTGCCGTGGCCGAACCGGCGCATCACCGTCAACCTGTCGCCCGCGGCGCTGCCGAAGCACGGCGCGGGCTTCGACCTGGCGATCGCGGTGGCGACTCTGGCCGGTGCCGAGCTGATCGACCCGCTGCCGGCGGCGGCGGCCGTCCACCTCGGCGAGCTGGGGCTCGACGGACGCCTGCGGCCCGTGCGCGGCGTGCTTCCAGCGGTGGCGGCGGCGGTCGCTGCCGGCTGGACGCGGGTCGTCGTGCCCGCCGGCAACGCCGCGGAGGCACGGCTGGTGCCGGGGGCCGACGTGGTGGGCGCGCAGAGCCTGGCTGAGGTCGCGGCGCGCTACGGCGCGAGCGTCGACGTTCCCGACACCGAGCCGGTGCGCGCATCGGTCGGCGCCGCTGCGGCCGGGCCCGGTGAGCCCGACCTGGCGGACGTCATCGGGCAGAGCCAGGCCCGCCACGCCCTGACCGTGGCGGCCGCCGGGGGACACCACCTGCTGATGGTCGGACCGCCCGGGGTCGGCAAGACGATGCTGGCGGCCCGTCTGACCGGGTTGTTGCCGGACCTCGACGAGGCCGGGGCGGTCGAGGTGACGGCCGTGCACTCCCTGGCCGGCGCCTTCGACCCGGCCGGTGGGCTGCTGCGCCGCCCCCCGTTCGAGGACCCGCATCACACGGCCACCCCGGCAAGCGTGGTCGGCGGCGGATCGGGGATGCCGAGGCCGGGCGCGGCCTCACGCGCACACCTGGGCGTGCTGTTCCTCGACGAGGCCCCCGAGTTCAGCACGGCCGTGCTGCAGACGCTGCGCCAGCCCCTCGAGCACGGCGTGGTGGTGCTGCACCGATCGGCGGGCATCGCGCGCTACCCGGCACGCTTCCAGCTGGTGATGGCCGCCAACCCGTGCCCGTGCGGGCGGGCGGTCGGCAAGGGCCTGGCGTGCACGTGCACGCCCCTCGCGCGTC
>JAEXPS010000239.1 GCA_023438885.1 Actinomycetes bacterium | reverse complement strand
CCACCGGCACCGCGCTGACCGCGGGCCGGCTGGCCGGCGAGCAGCGGCTGACGCTCGTGGTCGAGTCGGACGTGCTCACCGTGTTTGGCGACGGCCTGGAGCACGACCGCCTCATGGCGACCTGGGGTCAGACCGTCACGGTGACGCGCTCCGCGCGCGTGCTGCGCCTGGCCTGACCGCTCAGAGGTACTGGCCGGTGCTCGTCACCGTCTCGATGGTGCGCGACGCCTCGACGCCCTTCTTGCCCTGGACGATCGTGCGGATGAAGACGATGCGCTCGCCCTTCTTGCCACTGATGCGCGCCCAGTCGTCCGGGTTGGTGGTGTTCGGCAGGTCCTCGTTCTCGCGGAACTCCTCCACGCACGCCGTCAGCAGGTGGTCGATGCGGATGCCGCGCTGGCCGGTGGCGAGGAAGTCCTTGATCGCGGTCTTCTTCGCGCGGTCGACGATGTTCTGGATCATGGCGCCGGAGTTGAAGTCCTTGAAGTACAGGACCTCCTTGTCGCCGGAGGCGTAGGTGACCTCGAGGAAGCGGTTCTCCTCGCTCTCGGTGTACATCCGTTCCACGGAGCGCGTGATCATCGCGTCGACGGCGGCGGCGGGCGAGCCGCCGTGCTCGGCGAGGTCGTCGGCGTGGATCGGCAGGTCGGCGGTGAGGTACTTGCCGAAGATCTCCTTGGCACCCTCGGCGTCGGGGCGCTCGATCTTGATCTTCACGTCGAGCCGGCCGGGCCGCAGGATCGCGGGATCGATCATGTCCTCGCGGTTCGAGGCGCCGATGACGATGACGTTCTCCAGCCGCTCCACGCCGTCGATCTCGGAGAGCAGCTGCGGCACGATCGTCGTCTCGACGTCCGACGAGATCCCGGTGCCGCGGGTGCGGAACAGCGACTCCATCTCGTCGAAGAACACCACCACGGGGTGCCCCTGGGACGCCTTCTCCCGGGCGCGGGCGAAGATCAGCCGGATGTGCCGCTCCGTCTCGCCGACGTACTTGTTGAGCAGCTCGGGGCCCTTGACGTTGAGGAAGTACGACTTGGACTCCGACGCCTCCTCGCCGCGCGCCTCCGCCGCCGTCGCGGCGAGCGAGTGGGCCACCGCCTTGGCGATCAGGGTCTTGCCGCACCCGGGCGGCCCGTAGAGCAGCACGCCCTTCGGCGGCTTGAGCCCGTGCTCGCGGAACAGCTCGGGGTGCAGGAACGGCAGCTCCACGGCGTCCCGGATCGCCTCGATCTGCGGGCCAAGCCCGCCGATGTCCGTGTAGTCGATGTCCGGCACCTCTTCGAGCACCAGCTCTTCGACCTCGGCACGGGGAATCACCTCGAAGACGAAGCCGCTGCGCGAGTCGATCGTCAGCGCGTCGCCGACCCGCACGCCGGCGGCGAGCACCTGGCCCGCGAAGCGCACCACGCGCTCCTCGTCCCCGCGCCCGACGACGAGCGCGCGGTCCTGGCCCAACAGCTCCTTGACCGTCACCAGCTCGCCGACGCGCTCGTACCCGCCGGCCTCCACGACGGTGAGCGCCTCGTTGAGCATCACCTCTTGCCCGGGCGCCAGCCGGTGCACGTCCAGCGACGGACTGGCGGCGACGTGCATCTTGCGGCCGGCGGACATGATGTCCACCGTCCCGTCCGGCCGCGCGCCGAGGAACACCGCGTAGGTGCCCGGCGGCTTCGCCAGCTCGTCCACCTGCCGCTTGAGCTCCACGATCTGCTCGCGCGCCGCGATGAGCGCCTCCGTGAGGCGCTCGTTCTTCGCCGCGAGGACCGCGAGCTCGCGGTACGGGTCGCGTCCAGGCACTGCCGGGTCGGTCATCTCGGCCTCCTTCGAACGTCGCGTCGACGGGAGCACGCCGCTGTGCCTGCTGGTTCAGACACAGTAACCACCGCCTGCGACGAAACTCGCGAGATGTGGCACGCGTCACTGCGCATCTCACGACGCGGACCACTGAGTCCGAGGTCCGGTCACTGGTCCGGCGGCTGCCCCACGGCACGCCGGGCCCGGCGCACCTTCTTCTCCGAGACCGGCGCCCCGCCGAGCGCCTCCTCGGTCCACATGGCCTCATCACGGGCCGGCGCGCCGTCCTCGTCCACCGGGTACGCCCCCTTGGCGGGCCGGCGCTTGCGCAGCGGCGGCAGCACGCCGTCGGCCAGCCGGCGCGCGGTGAGCAGGAAGCCCGTGTGGCCCACCATCCGGTGGTCCGGGCGCACGGCCAGCCCCTCGAGGTGCCACGTGCGCACCATCGACTCCCAGGCCTGCGGTTCGGTGTACCGGCCGTCCTCGCGCAGGTCCTCCGCCAGTCGGGACAGCTGCGTGGTGGTCGCGACGTAGCAGCACAGCACGCCGCCGGGCACCAGGGCGTCGGCCGCCACCGCCAGGTTCTCCCACGGCGCGAGCATGTCGAGGATCACCCGGTCGACCGAGCCCGGGGCGACGAGCCCGGGCAGCTGCTCGGCCAGGTCGCCGACCGTCAGCCGCCACGCCGGGTGCGGGCCGCCGAAGAAGCCCTCGACGTTGCCGCGCGCCACGGCGGCGAAGTCCTCACGCCGCTCGATCGAGTGCACCCGGCCGGCATCGCCGACGGCGCGCAGCAGGAAGGTGGTCAGCGCCCCGGACCCTGCCCCGGCCTCGACCACCACCGCGCCGGGGAACACGTCGGCCATGGCGATCACCTGGCCCGCGTCCTTCGGGTAGACCACCGCGGCGCCGCGGGGCATCGAGAGCACGTAGTCCGGCAGCAGCGGGCGCAGCACCAGGTACTCCACACCGCCCGACGTCTGCACCACGATGCCCTCGGGCCTGCCCACGAGGTCCTCGTGCGCGAAGTAGCCCTTGTGCGTGTGGAACGCGCCGCCGGGCGCCAGCGTGATGGTGAAGTGGTGGCCCTTGGCGTCGGTCAGCTGCACCCGGTCGCCGAAGCGCAGGGGGCCGCGGCGGCCGGCGGCACCGGTCGGTTCGCTCGTCGTCGTCACGGCCTGATCGCCGCCACGACGTCCGACGTGCGCACGAGCGCCGAGACCCGACCGTCCACCAGCGCCACCAGCACGGGCGAGAGCCGCGAGGCCGCGGAGAGCGCGGCCAGCAACGACTCCCCCGTCAGCCGACCGTCGACGACGGCGCCGACCGGCAGCGGCACGGCGACGGCCGTGACCGGGGTCAGCCCGGCGTGCTCGTGCGGCACGCTCGCGGCGGCGGCGGTGTCGACGTAGGCGGCCGGGCGGCCGTCCGGCGAGAGCACCACGAC
>JAEXPS010000018.1 GCA_023438885.1 Actinomycetes bacterium | reverse complement strand
GGCTCGGCGCGTTGCCGGCCGAGCGTCGGGCCACGTTCCTGATGTTCGCCGGCTTCGCGGCGCTGACGACCTTCGGCCTGCTCGGCCCGGGGATCATCACGTTCCACGCCAGCGAGTCCGGGCTGGTGCCGCTGGCGACGGTGCCGCTCGTGTACGCCCTCGGGATGCTCGTGGCTGCAGTGGCCGCGCCGCTGACCGGTGTGCTCTACGACCGGCGCGGCCCGGCGGTGCTCTACGCGGTTCCGGGGGTGACGGCGCTGGTCCCCGCGCTGGTGCTCGGCCGCACCGTGCCGGCCGTGCTGATGGGCGTCGCGTTGTGGGGTGCGGCCACGGGGATCCAGGACTCGACGGTCAAGGCCCTCGTCGCCGACCTGGTGCCGGCGCCGCAGCGGGGCTCGGCGTACGGCAGCTTCGGCGTGTTCCAGGGCGTCGGCGCCTTCGTCGGAGCGGCGGCCGCGGGGGCGCTCTACCACCGCGTGCCTGCCCTCACCGGCCTCGTCGTGGCGCTCCAGGTCGCGGCGTTCGCCCTGCTCGTCGCGGTGCTGCGTCGGCGTTCGTCGGCTACCAATCAGTGAGACGGGCGGTCCAGAACATGGACAGTTCGCTACAGTCCGGGTGCATGACGCCGACACCTGCGGGACCCATCAGGCTGGCGGTCGTCGCCGGTGACGGGATCGGGCCGGAGGTCGTCGAGCAGGGCCTGCTCGCCCTGGACGCCGCGCTGGGCGGCACCACCAGCGTAGCGACCACCGCGTTCGACCTCGGCGCGCGCCGGTGGCACGCCACCGGCGAGACGCTGACGGACGACGACCTGGCCGCGATCCGCGAGCAGGACGCGATCCTGCTCGGTGCGGTCGGCGACCCGGGCGTGCCGTCCGGCGTGCTTGAGCGCGGCCTGCTGCTGCGGCTGCGCTTCGAGCTGGACCACTACGTCAACCTGCGCCCGTCGAAGCTCTACCCCGGTGTGGTGAGCCCGCTGGCCGAGCCCGGGGACGTCGACTTCGTCGTGGTCCGCGAGGGCACCGAGGGCCCGTACACGGGCAACGGCGGCGCGTTGCGCGTCGGCACGCCGCACGAGGTCGCCACCGAGGTCTCCGTGAACACGGCCTTCGGCGTCGAGCGCGTGGTGCGGTACGCCTTCGCCCAGGCGGCCGCCCGGCCGCGCCGCAAGCTGACCCTGGTGCACAAGCACAACGTGCTGGTGCACGCCGGCCACCTGTGGCGCCGCACGGTCGAGGCCGTCAACGCCGAGTTCCCGGACGTCACGGTCGACTACTGCCACGTCGACGCCGCGACCATCTACCTGGCGACGAACCCCAGCCGGTTCGACGTGATCGTCACCGACAACCTGTTCGGCGACATCCTCACCGACCTCGCCGCCGCGATCACCGGCGGCATCGGGCTCGCGGCGTCCGGGAACGTCAACCCGGACCGCACCAGCCCGTCGATGTTCGAGCCCGTGCACGGCTCCGCGCCCGACATCGCAGGCCAGGGCAAGGCCGACCCGACCGCGACCGTGCTCTCGGTCGCCCTCCTGCTGGCGCACCTGGGCCTTGCCGACGAGGCCGCCCGCGTCGAGGCGGCCGTCGCTGCCGACCTGGCCGAGCGGGGCACCCGAGTACGGTCGACGGCCGAGGTGGGCGCCGACATCGTCGCGCGGATCTAGCCCCTCCCGCCCCGGCCGTCATCGCAGGTACCGTCGTCCCGACTCCTGTGAAAGGCCACCGACCATGAGCACCACCGCCACCGAGGCGTTCGAGCTGCACCGCACCACCACGCCCGTGCCCGACGACGAGCGCGCCGCCCTGCTCGAGCACCCGAAGTTCGGCACCGTCTTCACCGACCACATGGCGCGGATCAGCTGGACCGCCGCCGGCGGCTGGACCAACCGCCGCGTGGAGCCCTACGCGCCCCTGCCGATGGACCCCGCCGCGGCGGTGCTCCACTACGGGCAGGAGATCTTCGAGGGTCTCAAGGCGTACCGGCACGCCGACGGCTCGATCTGGAGCTTCAGGCCGCAGGCGAATGCCGCCCGGTTCGCCCGCTCGGCGCGGCGGCTCGCGCTGCCCGAGCTGCCGGCCGATGACTTCCTCGGCTCGCTCGTCGCGCTCCTCTCCACCGACCACGCGTGGGTGCCCTCGGGGGAGGAGACCAGCCTGTACCTGCGGCCGTACATGTTCGCCTCCGAGCGGTTCCTCGGCGTGCGGGCCGCCAACGCGGTCGAGTTCCTCACCATCGCCTCGCCGGTGGGGCCGTACTTCGCCTCCGGGGTCAAGCCGGTGTCGATCTGGGTTCCCCGCGGGTACCACCGCGCCAGCCCTGGCGGCACGGGCGCGGCCAAGTGCGGCGGCAACTACGCCGCCAGCCTGCTGCCGCAGCAGGAGGCGTACGCCAAGGGCTTCGAGCAGGTGTGCTTCCTCGACGTCGACGGCGCCTCGCTGGAGGAGCTCGGCGGCATGAACGTCATGGTGGTGCACGCCGACGGGCGAGTCGTCACCCCGGCGCTGTCGGGGACCATCCTCGAGGGCATCACCCGGATGTCGGTGCTCACCCTCCTGGTCGAGGCGGGCCACGAGGTCGCGGAGGAGCCGGTGCTGCTCGACGAGCTGCGCGCCGACCTCGCCAGTGGTGAGGTCACCGAGGTGTTCGCCTGCGGCACGGCCGCCGTGATGACGCCCATCGGCCGGCTGGCGTCCGACGACTTCGACCTGACGGTCGGCGACGGCGGCGCGGGCCCGGTGACGACGGCGATCCGCCAGCAGCTCACCGACATCCAGTACGGCCGCGCGGCCGACACGCACGGCTGGATGTACCGCCTGGCATAGGCACGGCACCCACTACTCCCGGCGGAGCAGGTCCGCGGTCAACCGGGTGCGGATCAGTGGGACGGTCGCCATACCGACGAGGGCCATGCCGGTGGCTACGGCCGCGACGAGAACCACCCAGCTGCGGACGTCCAGGAGCGTTGTCGCCTGCACGGAGGTCTGGAGCTGCGCCTCGTTGACGAACGCGGCGTGGGCGACGAGCCCGGAGCCGAGTGCGAGCAGCGCGGCGACGGCAGTCGGCAGGAGCGTCTGGACCAGCTGGCCTGTGCGCAGCACGCGCGGCGGCACGCCGACGGCTACTAGCCTGGCCACGGACCGGCGGCGCTCGGCCGCCCGGTCGGTGGCCGTCAGGGCGAGGATCAGCAGCCCGATGCCGACGGCGACGCCGCAGAGCGTGAGGAGCGCGGTGCGCAGGCCCTGGAGCTTGTCGTAGTCGTCGCGCGGGAGGGCCGAGGCGATGAAGCCGTGCTGCTCCGCCCAGGCGGCGACGGCGTGCTGAACCTCCACCCCACCAACGGCGACGGCATCGACCGTGCTGGGCCTGCCGACCAGGTCGGCCACCTGGGCGAGAGGCACGAAGGCGACCTGGTACGCGCGGTAGACCCATCGCTCCGTCTGCCGGTCGACGTCCTGCACGATCCGCGGCCCCGACAGGTCGAGGGCGCGGACGGACTCGGCGTCGTCCTCGTCGTACGCCCAGGTGAGGATCTCCTCATTGGCGGCGAAGTCCGCCTCGTAGTCGTAGTCCTGCCAGACCCAGCGCGCTGAGCCCGTGGGCTCGCGGCTCGAGACGATCCAGGCCGCGCGGGAGTCGTCGCAGCCCGTCACCTCGGCGACGAGGGCCAGCTCGGCGCATGTCCCCACGAAGGCCGAGAGCTGCCCGACGTCCCCGACGGTGACCGATGCGGAGTGGCGCGGGACCACCCCGAGCACTCCGGGTACCCCGGCGAGCGAGGCCAGGTCGTCGGGCGAGAAGGTCGTCATGTGGGCGTCCCACGGCCCGGTGTCGACTCGGATGGTCTGCGGGCCGGTGGTCAGTGTCTGCGTGGCCAGCCGGTTCTGAGGGAACGCCGCGTTGGCGGCCAGCACCCCGAGGGCGCCGACGGTGAGAAAGAGTGCGACGCCGAGGCCGGCGACGACGCGCGCAGCGCCCGCGGGGTCGGTCTGGATCGCCCTGCCCGCGAGGAGCGCCCCGACGCTGCGGCCGCGGACGAGCCCGTGTGCCAGCCACGCCGTGACGAGTGGTGTGACGAGCGCGATACCCACGGCGGTGACGAGGGCGCCGCCGAAGAACAGCGTGCCCTCCACGTCGTCAGGTGCTCGGTCGAGGTCCAGGCGCGCCACCGTCGTGAGCGCGGCGAGTCCCATGGCGAGCACCGCGAGGCGCCACGGCCGCGGTACGCGCCGCACGGCCTCGGTCCGTGCCGCGCCCGGAAGTGCCCGGTCCCAGGTCGCGGCGGTGCCGACGACGACGGAGAGGGCGATCACGCCGAGCATGATGGAGACCGCCGTCAGCGGTGCCACGCGGAGCGACCCGGCCAGCCAGGATGGCCCGCCCGCCTCCGCGGGCCCGATGGTCGGAGCCGCGACGGCGAACACCGCGCCGCCCGCCAACGCCCCGACGAGCGCAAGCGCGCCGTTCTCGACCGCCGCCGCGACCCGCACCTTCCCGCGGCTGACGCCGAGCATCCGCAGCGCGGCGAGCCGCCGGTCGCGCAGGCCCGACGAAAGCCGGCCCACCGTGACGAGCAGCACCACCGCCGGCACGAGGAGGAACACGAGGACACCCATCACCTGCACCCGCTCGGCCACGCGCTGGTCCGCATCGGGGTAGATCGCCGCAGGCAGGGCGGCCGCGACCAGCAGCAGCACCACGCCGACGGCGTTGCCGAGGGAGATCGAGCACGCCCGCAGCGGCCCGCCCGCACGCGCCAGCCGCAGCCCGAGGGCGACGAGGGCGCTCACGCATGCCGTCCGGGTAGCGCAGCCTGGGCGACCGACTCGCCCACCCGACCGTCACGCAGCTGGATGTCACGGGTTGCCCACGAGGCGACGCGCAGCTCGTGCGTCACCAGCAGCACCGCCGTGCCCTGCTCGCTCGCGGCGCCGACGAGGGCCTCCAGCACCAGCTCGCCGGTCACGGTGTCGAGCGAGCCGGTGGGCTCGTCGGCCATGACCACCGGCGGTGTGTGCACCAGCGCGCGAGCAACCGCGGCTCGCTGCACCTGACCACCGGAGACCTCGGAGAGACGCTTGTCGGCCTGGTCGGCGACGCCGAGCCGGTCGAGCATTGCTAGCCCCCGGGCGCGGGCCCTGGACGGCCGCACTCCGGTGAGACGCAGAGGCAGCTCGACGTTCTCCGCCACCGTCAGCTCGGGAACAAGGTCGCCGAACTGGAACACGAACCCGAACCGACGCAGCCGCATCTCGGAGCGTCGGCGCTCTGCGAGGGTGTCGATTCGGTCACCGGCCAGCCATACCTCGCCTTCGTCGGGCCGAAGCAGGCCGGCGAGGAGATGGAGGAGCGTCGACTTGCCGGAGCCGGAAGGCCCCATCACCGCGACGACCTCGCCGGCGTGCACCGTGACGTCGACGCCTAACAGCACCTGGGTGCGGCCGTAAGAGTGCCTGAGCCCCCGCCCCTCCAGCACCAGTGCACTCATCGGTTCGCCCGGCCTGCGCGCACCTCGGCGGCGATGTCGGTGAGCCTGGCGGATGCCAGCTCGATCCATTCCAGGTCGGCTTGGAGGTGTGCCACCTCGTAGTCGCCCGCGAGCCGGTCGATGACGTCGCCGGCGCGCCGCGCTGCGGTCAGCTCGCGCACCCGGTCCAGGTACACGCGGCGGTGCGCGTCGAGGACGTCCGCCGCCGGCCGCCCCGATACGAGGGCCAGCACCACGCGCGTGAACAGCTCCGAGGGTCGCCCGCCCGCGGGTTGCGGCGCGGCGAGCCACGCGTCGAGCTCCCCGACACCGGCCGGCGTGATCGCGTAGAGCTTGCGCTCGGCACCCGCGCCGGCCTCGATGCCCACCCCGGCCGCGAGCCCGTCACGCTCCAGCCGGGCGAGGGTGGCGTAGACCTGGCCGTACTTCAGCTCGCGCTCATGGCCGAGCAGCGCGTCGTACCGGCGTTTGAGGTCGAAGCCGTGGGTGGGACCGTCGTCGAGCAGCGCCAGGAGCGCCATCGGTACCGTCATGGCGCGATTGTACACGCGGTGTATACACCGAGCGAATAAACGGTGCAGGCTCGTTAGCCGTGTGTGGGTGCGCATTGGCTCGCCAGGCGGCCCGAGGTCCACCCGATCCCTCCACTGACACAGACGGCGCAGCGGCGTCCGGTAGCCGGGCCGGGGGTTCTCACGAGTCGAGACGTGTGTCACCATGTGCCCATGCAGCAGTACTCGCTGATTATCGGATAGCGCGTCGGCCAACCAGCCGGCGCGCAGACCTCCCGTACCCCGGGGGGTCTTTTTGTTGTACCGCCCTCGATCAAGGAGTCAGCTGTGACGTTCCAGGTCTACGACACCACGCTGCGCGATGGTGCCCAGCAGGAGGGGATCAACCTCTCCGTCGCCGACAAGCTGGCGATCGCGCCCCTGCTCGACGAGCTGGGCGTGGGCATCATCGAGGGCGGCTGGCCGGGTGCCGTGCCGAAGGACACCGAGTTCTTCAAGCGGGCCGCCAAGGAGCTGGACCTGAAGAACGCCGAGCTCGCGGCGTTCGGCGCGACGCGCAAGGCCGGCGTGCGCGCGGTCGACGACCCGCAGGTGCGCGCGCTGGTCGACGCCGAGACGCCGATCGTCGCCCTCGTCGCCAAGACGGACGTCCGGCACGTGGAGCGGGCGTTGCGCACGACGAGCGACGAGGCCCTCGCCATGATCACCGACACCGTCACGTTCCTGGTCCGCGAGGGCCGGCGGGTGGTGGTGGACGCGGAGCACTTCTTCGACGGCTACCGGTTCGACCCGGCGTTCGGGCTCGCGGCGGTCGAGGCGGCGTTCACGGCCGGTGCCGAGGTCGTGGCCCTGTGCGACACCAACGGCGGCATGCTGCCGCACTGGGTCAGCGACATCGTCGGCTCGGTGCGGCAGGCGGTCGGCCCGGCGGCGACGCTCGGCATCCACGCGCACAACGACTCAGGCTGCGCGGTGGCCAACACGCTGGCCGCCGTGGACGCCGGCTGCGCCCACGTCCAGGGCACGGTGAACGGCTACGGCGAGCGCACCGGCAACGCCGACCTGCTCACGGTCGTGGCCAACCTGGAGCTGAAGTACGGCCGCCCGGTGCTGAGGACGCTCGACGGCGGCGGGCTGCGCGACCTCACCCGCATCGCCCACGCGATCGCGGAGATCACCAACATCGCTCCCTTCCACCGCGCGCCGTACGTCGGAGTCTCGGCCTTCGCGCACAAGGCGGGCCTGCACGCCAGCGCGATCCGCGTCGACCCCGACCTCTACCAGCACACCGACCCGGCGCTCGTCGGCAACGACATGCGGATGCTGGTCTCGGACATGGCGGGCCGCGCCTCGGTGGAGCTCAAGGGCCGCGAGCTGGGCTTCGACCTGTCCGGACGGCCCGAGGTGCTGTCCCGGATCACCAACCGGGTCAAGGACGCGGAGGCACAGGGCTACACCTACGAGGCCGCGGACGCGTCGTTCGAGCTGTTGCTGCTCGACGAGGCGGGAGCCGGCCGCCCGGCGTACTTCTCGGTGGAGTCGTGGCGCACGATCGTCGAGCGGCGCGGCGGACGCGGCACTCCGGCCCTCGCCGAGGCGACGGTCAAGCTCACCGCAGGCGGCGAGCGGATCGTCTCGACCGGGGAGGGCAACGGCCCGGTCAACGCGCTGGACCACGCGCTGCGGCAGGCGTTGTTGCGGGTCTACCCGGAGCTGGAGACGTTCGTGCTCGTCGACTTCAAGGTGCGCATCCTCGAGCAGCAGCACGGCACCGACGCGACCACCCGGGTGCTCATCGAGACCGCGGACGGGGAGCGGTCGTGGCGCACGGTCGGTGTCGGCCCCAACCTGATCGAGGCGGCCTGGGAGGCCCTGACCGACTCGACGATCTGGGGTTTGCACCATCTTGGTGTGTCACCCCGGTGAATTGCCGCGCCGTTGGTGGTATTGAGGGCAATCTGCGCCTAACCTCCTAGGCAGGCGAGCACGGGAGGAGAGTGCGGTGTCCGGGGGGTCCAGCGCAGGGTCGCCCCGGGTCGCAGGCCGGGGGAACCTACGGGCCGGGTGGTGGGCGGTGTTCGCCGTCGTCGCACTGGTCGTCATCGCGCTCGCCTGGCAGCCGTGGGCGTCCGTGGGATCGGCGGCCGGGATGCCGCCTCTGCCGACCGGGGACGCCGTCCCCACCGCCACTCCCGCTCCGACGCCCACCCCGACACCCGTCGCCCCCGAGATCGACCCGTCGGTCGAAGCGGCCGACACCTCACTGATGTCGACGTCGAGGGCGACGGTCCCCTCGGCAGCGCCGTTCCCCGGCTCGAGCACCGTGTTCGACCCGACGAGCGCGCTGGAGCTCTTCGTCACCGCCGACCAGGTGGCCTCCGCGGTCCCGGCCGCCGGCGCCGGCCTGGTGCCCCGCGCAGGGGCGGCCTGGGGCCTGCCGACGGCCGCGATCGTCTCCCCGGGCAGCTGCCTCGTGGCGCGCACCGTCGTCACCCGGACGCCGGCCGGCTTCGTCGCCCGGTCCTGGGCTGCGGGCGACGTCCGCGTCGAGCAGCAGGCAGTGCTGCTCGATGACCCGCCTGCTGCGCGTGCAGCGTTCGCGCAGCTGGTGGAGCGGGTCGACGGTTGCCCGCAGATCACCCAGTCCGGCCCCGGCGCGGGCACGTGGCTGGCGCAGCCGGCGATCGAGGGCCAGGGGCTCTACCCGTCGATCGTCCAGGACATCGGGTTCAGCGGGCTGACGCACTCGACCCACGGCACACGCGGGCACCTGCTGGTCGGCAACGCGATCGTCACCTGGAGCGCACAGACGAGCGGGGACGTCGACGAGCTGGGCTCGCCGGCGGACCTCGAGGCGATCATGCAGGAGAGAGCCCTGGCGGCGGTCCGGGCGACCGGCTGACGGGTGCCTAGAGTGGCACCGTGCACGGTGCGTACAAGGTCCCCGGTGGCAAGCTCGTCGTCGTCGACCTGGAGGTGACGCAGGGACACCTCGACGCCGTCACCGTCAGCGGAGACTTCTTCGCCGAGCCCGACGATCTCGTCAGCGCCCTGTCGCACGCGCTGGAGGGCCTTCCCGCGGATGCCGGCGTCGGCGTCCTGACCTCGGCGCTCGACGAGGCGGCCGCCCGGCTGCCGGGCGCGGCGTTGATCGGCGCGACGACCCGTGACGTCGCGGTCGCCGTGCGGCGGGCTCTCGGCCGCTCGTCGTCGTGGGCCGATCAGGTGTTCACCTTCCTGGACCCGGGGACCTTGCCTCCGGCGATGCACACCGCGCTCGACCAGGTGCTGACCGAGGAGCTGGCCGCCGGGCGCCGTGGGCCCACCTTCCGGTTCTGGGAGTGGGACAGCCCGGCCGTGGTGCTCGGCTCGTTCCAGTCGCTGTCGAACGAGGTGGACCTGCAGGCCGCAGACGCCTATGGCGTCCAGGTGGTGCGCCGGATCTCCGGCGGCGGGGCGATGTTCATGGAGGCGGGCAACTGCATCACGTTCTCGCTCGTGGTGCCGGAGTCGCTGGTGGACGGGCTGAGCTACGAGGAGTCGTACGCGTTCCTCAACCAGTGGGTGCTGGGTGCGCTGGCCGAGGTGGGGGTGCAGGCGCAGCTGTCCGGGCTCAACGACATCTCGTCGCCCGCGGGGAAGATCGCGGGCTCCGCCCAGAAGCGGATGGTCGGCGGCGCCGTGCTGCACCACGTGACGATGGCCTACGACATCGACGCCGACAAGATGAACCAGGTGCTGCGGATCGGCCGCGAGAAGCTCTCCGACAAGGGCACGCCGAGCGCGGTGCGGCGCGTGGATCCGGTGCGCTCGCAGACGCACCTGGCGCGCAAGGACGTCATCGAGGCCTTCGGGAAGTACTTCCGTTCGCGCTACACCACGGTGGACGGTGCGCTGACGGCCGACGAGCTCGCCCGGGCGGATCGGCTGCGGGCCGAGAAGTTCGAGAACCCGGCCTGGACCGCGCGGCTGCCCTGACCTCGGGAGCCGTCAGGCGAGCTCGGGGCGGTAGGGCACCCCACCCGGCGGATGGGCCGCCCGCTCCCGCACGGACGGGTGCACGTCGGCGGGGTCGAACCTGCGGTGGTGCCAGCCGCCCAGGAGCGCCCACACCCAGGGGTTGCGGTGCAGCTCGCCCTGAGGGAGGTCCGCGGGCAGCGGGCTGCCGAAGGGGACGCCCATCAGCCGCCGGTAGGCGCGCTCGTCGACGCGCAGCCCGCGCTCGTAGGCCTCCTGGACCATCCAGTCGAACGCGATGTCCGAGAGCCGGTGGTCCGGGTACTGCCCGCCGACGTCGCTGTGGATGCCCGCGAACCACACCTCGCGCAGCCGCCCGTGCGAGCGGGCCACCGCCCCCGCGTCGAAGCGGTACTCCCGGTACGGCCGGCGTCTCTCGTCCAGGGCCAGCGCGTGCCGCGCGACCTCGACGTTGCGCGGGTTGGCGGTGAACGGCCAGCGCACCTGCTGGAACTGCGCCTTCCAGTTGAACCACCCGACGGTCTTGACGGTGTCCCAGACTCCGAGGAACTGGATCTGTCGGTGGTGGTGGGCGAACGACGAGGGGAAGGCCGGGTTGCCGAACTGGGCCTCGAAGTCCCGGCGCAGCGCCCAGTAGCGGCGGGCCGCCTCGCGCTCGTCGGGCGGCGTGGCCGCGATGGTGTCGCCGTCGCCGGTCACGGCGGCCTCCGCCGTGCGGGCGTGCCGCGCCTCGGACGCGTAGAGCTTCATCGCGTACGGGACCAGGTTCTCCGCCTCCGGGCGCAGCAGGCCGAGCGTCGCGAGCATCCCGGTCAGCGCCCGGGCCGTGAACGCGCCGCGCGAGAAGCCGAACACGAACACCCGGTCACCCGGCTCCCAGTGCCGCACCAGGAACGTGTACGCGGCCTCGATGTTGTCCTTGATCCCCCACCCCGCGGCGAGCCCACCCATGCGCGAGAGCCACTTGCCCATCCGCGTCACGGCTCCGGCCGAGCCCATCGTCCCGACGCCCGGGTGGTAGAAGACCAGCTGACGCTCGTCGCGAACCGCCACCTGGAACATGCGGGCGACGTTGGTGGTGCCGGTCTGCGGCTCGTTGTTGGTGCCGTCGAGGCACAGGACGATCGTGCGCGGCTCGGCCATCGAGTCCTCCGGGTCCGACGAGGTCGTCCCCGACGCTAGCCGCACGAGCGACCCGAGCCTGGGAGGCTGGAGGCGTGAACGCGCTCCTCAACATCATCTGGCTGGTCTTCGCGGGGCTGTGGCTCGCGCTGGGCTACGTCGTCGCCGGGATCATCTGCTGCATCCTCATCATCACGATCCCGTTCGGGATCGCCTCGTTCCGCATCGCCGGGTACGCGCTGTGGCCCTTCGGCCGAACTGTCGTCGACAAGCCCACGGCAGGCGCGCTGTCGGTCATCGGCAACGTAATCTGGATCGTCGTCGCGGGGCTCTGGCTGGCGATCGGGCACCTGCTGACGTCGATCCCGCTGTTCGTCTCGATCATCGGCATCCCGCTCGGGATCGCGAACCTCAAGATGATCCCGATCTCGCTCCTGCCCCTGGGCAAGCAGATCGTCTCGACGCGAGCCGTCAGCTGATCCGGGCCAGCGCGACGTAGGCGAGAGCGGCGAGCCCGACGAAGCTCGCGCCGCCGGTGCACGCGGCGGCGAGAGCGCCGATCGGCGGAGCCGCGGTGTCCTCGTGCCCCGCCCGCTGCGCGAGACCGAGCGCCACGGCCGCGCCCGCGAGCCCGACCGCGGCCAGGGACCAGGCCCAGATGCCCAGCGCCGGCGTCAGCAGCCGGCCGAGGACGAGCGATCCGACGGCGACCGCCAGCGCCGTGCGCCGCCACGCCAGGACCGTGCGCTCGGCGGCCAGTGACGAGCTCACCGCAGCACCAGCCCGAGCAGCACCAGCACTCCCGCCAGCACCACGCCGGCGACGAGCGCGGGGAACGCGACGGGTGCCGGCAGCGGCCGCTCCTCGCGCATCGCCCTCTCGGCGCGCACCCAACCGAGCCATGACGCGATCGGGGCTGCGGCGCCGAGGACCACCAGCACCAGCGCCGCGGCGAGACGCAGGTGCGGCTCGATCGGCAGGTCGAGGGCCTCGAGCGCGACTCCGGCGGCCAGCAGCGCCAGCGCGGTGCGGATGCCGGCGAGGAACGTCCGCTCGTTCGCCAACGAGAAGCGCGGGTCGGGCTCGGAGCCCGCACGGTAGACGCGGGCGGGGAAGCGCGTGGTCGCCACGGGCCCATCCTCGCCCGGTGTCAGTCGCCGCGGGTGCCGAACACGGCGGTGCCGATGCGCACGATCGTCGCGCCCTCGGCCACGGCCAGCTCCAGGTCGGCCGACATGCCCATCGACAGCTCGGTGGCCGCCTCGGTCCCGGGCGCCCCGGAGGCGACGACGGCGTCGCGCACCTCGCGCAGCGTCGCGAAGCCGGCCTGGACCACCCCGAGGTCGGTGTCCAGCGCCCCGATCGTCTGGAACCCGACCAGCCGCAGGCCGTACATCGCGGCCACCTCGAGCGCGAGGTCGGCAGCGTAACCGGGGGAGACGCCGTGCTTGGTGGCCTCGCCCGAGACGTTGACCTGCACCATCACGTCGAGGTCGGCGAACCGCAGAGCGCGGCGGGCGGCGAGCCGTTCGGCGGTCTCGAGCGAGGCGACCGAGTCGATCGCGTCCGCCCAGCGCAGTGCGGCGTTCACCTTGTTCGACTGCAGCGGGCCGATCAGGTGGTACGGCACGCGCAGGTCCTCCAGCGCGGGGCCTTTGGCGACGAGCTCCTGGACGCGGTTCTCCCCGAGCAGGAGCGGGCGGCCGGGGTCGAGGGCGCCGTGCGCGAGCACGGCGGAGCGGACGATCTCCGGCGGCTGGGTCTTGGTGGCCAGCAGCAGCGCCACGTCCTGCGGCGGGCGGCCGGCGACGATCGCGGCCCGGTCGATGCGCTCATGGAGCGCGGCGAGGTTGGCCCGTACCGAGTCGACCCACTGGTACCAGCCGGCGATGCGCTCGCGCTCGTCGTCCACCACGCTCGGAACGCTACCGGCCGCCTGGATCGCCGGTTCAATGAACTCCCGGGCGTGCTCCACGCCCGGGGCTTCAGGCAACCGGCAGGGAGAGGGTCGATAGGCTCGGCCGGGCACGTGGGCATGGGCTCGGTGGCGAGTCGCCGGGACGACGAGGGCAGGTGGTCGGCGTGGGGCTGCCGGAGAAGCTGCGGACGGCGGCGGTGCCGCGTCTCGGCCTCGGGCTGGCCGCGCTGGGGCGGCCCGCATACATCACGCTCGGTCGAGCGGCCGACCTCGGCGACGAGCGCACCGTCGAGCTCATGGAGGCGCGCACGCACGAGGTGCTGGACGCCGCCTGGGACGCCGGCATCCGGTACTACGACGCCGCCCGCTCGTACGGGTACTCCGAACGGTTCCTCGGCGAGTGGTTCGCCGCGCGGCCGGGCCGCCGCGAGCAGTGCGTGGTCGGCACCAAGTGGGGCTACCGCTACGTCGGCGACTGGCGGATGGACCCACCTGTCCACGAGGTCAAGGAGCACAGCGCGGCGATGTTCGACGTGCAGTGGCCGGAGACCCTCGCCGCGCTCGGCGGGCGGCCGGACGTCTACAACGTCCACTCCGTCACCCCGGACAGCCCCGCGCTGAGGGACCCGGAGCTGCTGGCGCGGTTCCGCGAGCTCGTCGCGTCGGGCGTGCGGGTGGGCTTCTCGACGAGCGGCCCGCGGCAGGGCGACGCGATCGACGCGGCCCTGGCGATCCCCGACAGCCCGTTCAGCGTGGCGCAGTCGACGTGGAACGCCCTCGAGCCCTCGGCCGGGCCCGCGCTGGCGCGGGCGCACGAGGCCGGCTGGCTCGTCGTGATCAAGGAGGCCGTCGGCAACGGGCGGCTGACGGCGCACGGCGACGAGGAGGCGGCGTTCGCGCTCGCGGCCGCGGACGGCCAGAGCCCGGACGCGCACGCGATCGGCTGGGCGCTGTGCCAGCCGTTCGTGGACGTGGTGCTCTCGGGCGCCGTGACCGTGGACCAGCTGGGCTCGAACCTGCGGGCGCGCACGCCGGCCACTCCCGACGAGGACCTCGAGGACCTCGCCGAACCGCCGGAGCAGTACTGGGCGGAGCGGGCCGCGCTGCCCTGGAGCTAGGCGCGCCGATCAGCCGCGAGCGATGTCCGCGACCGTGGCGTTCGTCAACCGCACCAGGTCGTCGGGCGCGAGCCCGACGTCCAGCCCGCGCCGGCCGCCGGAGACGTAGACCTCGTCGTACAGCCACGCGGTCTCGTCGACCACCGTGGGCAGCGACTGCTTCTGACCGAGCGGGGAGATGCCTCCGGCGACGTAGCCGGTGGCGCGCTCAGCGTCGGGCCGCAGGGCCATCGCCGCGCGCTTGCCGCCCGCCGCGGCGGCCAGCGCCTTGAGGTCGAGCTGACCGGTGACGGGCACCACGGCGACGGTGAGCCGGCCGTCCACCTCGGCGACGAGCGTCTTGAACACGCTCCCGGGCTCCAGGCCCAGGGCGAGCGCCGCCTCCATGCCGTAGCCGGCCGGGGTGCGCGGGTCGTGGTCGTAGGTGTGGACGGAGTGGGGCACGCCCGCGTCCGTCAGCACGACGAGCGCGGGTGTCCCGGTCGGTTCACGTCGCGCCACGTGCGCCAGGGTCTCAGACGGCGAGCCCGACGAGCGAGCCGATCCCGAACGTGACGGCCATCGCCAGGCCACCGCCGACGACGTTGCGCAGCACCGCGCGGCGCACGCTCGCGCCGGAGAACCGCGCGCTGACCCAGCCGGTCACGACGAGCGCGACGACCACCGCGACGAAGGTCGCGGGCACCCGGAAGCCGCCCCAGGGGGCGAGCACGACGAGCAACGGGATGAGCCCGCCGACCGCGAAGGCGCCGAGCGACGCGATGGCGGCGTGCCAGGGGTTGGTCAGCTCGGGCTTGTCGGAGTGACCGGCGGCGGCGCGCAGCCGGGCGGCGACCACTTCCGCGTCACGCTGACTGCTCACCGAGACGTACTCGCCGGCGGCCATCGACAGGGCACCGGCGACGAGCGCGGCGATGCCGGCGATGAGGAGGGCGTTGACCTCGGCCGTGGCGCCGGCGACACCGACCACCGTCGCGGCGATCGACACGATGCCGTCGTTGGCCCCGAGCACGCCGGCTCGCAGCCAGTTCAGGTCGGCGGCGGAGGGCACGCGCGGCAGCTCCGCGACGTCGTCGGCGCGCTGTGCGGGGAGGGCGATCGGCGCGGTCATGGGACCACCGTAAGCACGAAACGACAACCTGTCACCACAGGAAAGGCTGCCCTGACCTGCGGAAACGTAGGCTTGCCTTACCTAACCTAGGACCAAGGTCCTGGCGGTCTACAGGGCGCCGACGGCCCGGATCGCGAGTCTGATCTCGCCGGCCTCGTCGCTCGCCGCGAGGTCGACGACGGCCTCGATGCGCCAGTCGTGGTCGCCCGCCGGGTCGTCGAGCACCTGGCGCACCACCCAGGTGGTGCCCTCGTCGGACACCTGGAACAGCGCGGGGCCGCGGGCCGGCGCGGCGATGCCGATCTCGTCGTGGAGGTCCCAGTAGGGGTCGATGGCGGCTTCCCAGCGCTCGGCGGTCCAGGGCGTGCCCTCGTCGTCGACGTCGCCGAGCCGCGCGAGCGCCGCCCAGTCCTCGAGCGCCGCCAGCTCGACGCGGCGGAACATCGCCCCGCGCACCAAGGCCCGCAGCACCCGCGGGTTGCCGGACAGCGGCGGGGGCGGGGCCTCGCCCTCCGCCGGCCGGGCCGGAGCCTCCTCGTCGGGGTTCGCCAGGCGCTCCCACTCGTCGAGCAGGCTCGAGTCCGTGCGGCGCACCAGGTCGCCGAGCCAGTCGACGATCTCGTCGAGGTCCTCGGTGCGGCGCTCCTCCGGGATGGTCTGGCGCAGCGCGCGGTAGGCGTCGGCGAGGTAGCGCAGCAGCACGCCCTCGGTGCGGTCCAGGCCGTACTCGCTGACGTACTCGGGGAACGTCATCGCCCGTTCGTGCATCTCGCGCACCACGGACTTGGGGGAGAGCTCCAGGTCGGCGACCCACGGGTTGCCCGTGCGGTAGGCGGCAAAGGCGGCGGCCAGCGGCTCCGCGAGCGGCCTGGGGTAGGTGATGTCGACGAGCAGCGCCATCCGCTCGTCGTACTCCATGCCCTCCGCCTTCATCGCGGCGACCGCCTCGCCCCGGGCGCGCTTCTCCTGCGCGACGAGCACCTGGCGCGGGTCGTCGAGCGTTGCCTCGACGACGGAGACCACGTCGTGGGCGTAGCCGGGCTCGGTGGGGTCGAACAGGTCGAGGGCGGCGTACGCGAAGGGGGAGAGGGCCTGGTTGAGGGCGAACGCCTCGGGGATCTCGTGGTGCAGGCGCACCGTGTGGCCTTCGCGCACGACGATCCCGCTCTGCCGGAGGCTGCGATAGACCTCGACCGCACGCCGGACGTGCCGGCGCCGGTTGGCCTGCGGCTCGTGGTTGTCGGTGAGCAGGTGGGTCATCACGGCGATCGCGTCCGCCCCGTGCAGCGCCTGGCGCTCCAGCACGTTGAGCACCATCGCGTGGGTGACCGCGAAGCTCGAGGTCAGCGGCTCCGGGGGTGCGTCGCGGAGGCGCTCGAAGGTCTTGTCCGTCCAGTTGACGTGGCCGGGCGGCGCCTGCTTGCGGACGATCTTGCGGACCTTCTTGGGGTCGTCACCTGCCTTGGCCAGCGCTCGGCGGTTCTCGATGACGTGCTCCGGCGCCATGACGACGACCTCGCCGAGGGTGTCGAACCCCGCGCGGCCGGCGCGGCCGGCGATCTGGTGGAACTCGCGGGCGGACAGATGCCGCATGCGCTCGCCGTCGTACTTGACCAGGGAGGTGAGCACCACGGTGCGGATCGGCACGTTGATGCCGACGCCGAGGGTGTCGGTGCCGCAGACCACGGGGAGCAGCCCGCGCTGGGTCAGGCGCTCCACCACCCGGCGGTAGCGGGGCAGCATGCCGGCGTGGTGCACGCCGACCCCCTGGCGCAGCAGGCGGCTCAGGGTGCGGCCGAAGCCCGGCCCGAAGCGGAAGTTGCCGAGCTCGTCGGCGATCGCGTCGCGTTGGGCGCGGGAGGCGACGGTCGTGTTGGCGAGGGCCTGCGCGCGCTCCACGGCGTCGCGCTGGGTGAAGTGGACCACGTAGACCGGGGCGCGATGGGTCTGCACCAGCTCGTCGAGCAGCTCGTGGAGCGGCTCGACGCTGTAGGCGTAGGTGAGGGGGACCGGGCGCTCCGCTCCGGTGATGGTGGCCACCTCACGGCCGGTGCGGCGGCGCAGGTCGTCGGCGAAGAAGGTGACGTCGCCCAGCGTGGCGCTCATCAGGACGAACTGGGTGTTGGGGAGCTCCAGCAGCGGCACCTGCCAGGCCCAGCCGCGCTGCGGGTCGGCGTAGAAGTGGAACTCGTCCATCACCACCTGGGCGGCGTCGGCCGCCGCGCCGTCGCGCAGCGCGAGGTTGGCGAGGATCTCGGCCGTGCAGGCGAGGATCGGGGCGTCGGGGTTGACCGCGGAGTCGCCGGTCATCATGCCGACGTTGGCGGAGCCGAACGCGTGCACCAGCGCGAAGAACTTCTCGCTGACCAGGGCCTTCAGGGGCGCCGTGTAGACCGTCCGGCGGCCCTGGGCGAGCGCGGCGAAGTGCGCCGCCGCCGCGACCAGCGACTTCCCGCTGCCGGTGGGGGTGGTGATGATCACGTGCTCGCCCGTCACCAGGGCGAGCAGCGCCTCTTCCTGGTGCGGGTAGAGCGTCAGCCCCTGCTCGTCGGCCCAGCCGGTGAAGGCGTCGTAGAGGGCGTCCGGGTCGAACGGGTCCGCCGGCACGCGGTCGGCGAGGTTGGGCACGCCTGTGATCCTCTCATCCGGCGTGGATGGCGCGGGCCGCACGGGTGGACAGCCCGTGCATCAGGCGCTCCAGGGGGCCGCGACCCAGCCACGCGCGCCACGCCCAGCACGCCACGAGGGTGACGCCGAGGAAGACGAGCCAGGAGCCGATCGTCGGCTCGTAGACCACCTCGGGCCCGATGATCGCGATCGTGACGATGTGGACCGTGTAGGCGGTGAGGGCGAGCGCGCCGACGGCGCTGATCGGGGCCAGCGCTCGTGGGAACCGCTCGCCGAGGGCGACGGCGCCGACGATGACCAGAGTCGCGACGCCCGTGTTGGCGATCAGCTCCAGCGTCGTGGAGGAGTGCGGCTCGGTCGTCGCCCACCACGCCGGGGCGGCGAGCTGCGTGCGCAGCAGCCAGGCGCCCACGTGCCCGACGAGGACGGCCGCCAGCCCGCACGCGGCGAGCACCCATCGGGTGCGTGCCCGGGAGAGGTCCGTGCGGCCCAGCGCGAGCCCGGCCAGTACGTAGGCCAGCCACACGGCCGCGGGGTAGTAGTGGCCGAAGAGCAGGTCGCCGAGCTCGCCCAGGGGCTCGGTGCCCAGGCCCTGGTACCAATGCCGCAGCAGGGGCCCGACGAGGGCGACGGCGCCCGCTGCCGCGAGCAGCGCTCCTCGCGACCAGCGCAGGGGCACCAGGGCGATCGCGAACAGGACGGCATAGGTCGGCAGGATCACGGCGATGGGCGTCCCGAGCGCGATGAGCAGGTAGCCGAGCACCAGGAGGATCGCGGCCCGGACGAGGATGCGGGTGCGCGCACTGAGAGCAGCGCCTCCGGAGACCGGCCGGGTGCCTCCCGAGAGCAGGGCCAACGAGAGACCGGCCAGCACCACGAAGAGGGCCGCCGGGCGGCCGTCCGCCAGATGGGCCCAGCCGCCGGGCGGCGTGGCGCGCCAGGCGTCGTCCGGCCCGACGTGCGCGGTCATCATGCCGAGCACCGCCAGCCCGCGGGCGGTGTCGATGCCGACGATGCGGGGCACGAGGGGACTGTAGGCGAGTGGGCCGCCGTGCGGGTCGGGAAGGAGCTGCGTCGGCGTACCAGCCAGCCCCGGGGCCATCCCGTATCTCAGGATGCGGGCCGGAGCGTTCCGAGGGCTGGAACATCACGGTCAACCATGCCTACCATCGCCCCGTGACTCGCGCCGACGTCTACGTCCACGGACACCACGAGTCGGTGCTGCGCTCGCACCGGTGGCGCACCGCGGCGAACTCCGCCGCGTATCTGCTTCCGCACCTGCAACCCGGCATGTCCGTGCTGGACGTCGGCTGCGGCCCGGGCACCATCACCGCGGACCTGGCGGCGGTCGTCGCGCCCGGCGACGTGGTCGGGGTCGACGCGTCCGCCGTGGTGCTCGAGGAGGCCCGCGCGGTTGCGGGCGAACGCGGCCTGACCAACGCGTCGTTCGCGGTTGCCGACGCCTACGCGCTGCCGTTCGCCGACGCGACGTTCGACGTGGTCCACGCCCACCAGGTGCTGCAGCACCTCACCGACCCGGTCGCCGCTCTGCGCGAGATGCGTCGCGTGGCCAAGCCGGGCGGGCTCGTCGCCGTCCGCGACAGCGACTACGGCGCCATGACCTGGTACCCCGCCTCGCCGGGCCTGGACGAGTGGCAGGAGCTGTACCACGAGGTCACTGCGGAGCTCGGGGCGCAGGCCGATGCCGGCCGCCGCCTGGTCGCGTGGGCGCGGCAGGCAGGCTTCGACGACCTCACCGCCAGCGCCGGGACCTGGTGCTACTCCTCGGCGGAGGAGCGCACCTGGTGGGCCGGCCTGTGGGCCGACCGCTGCGTCTCGTCGGACTTCGCCACCCAGGCGGTCGCCCACGGCCTGGCGGACGAGGTGGCCCTCGAGCAGCTGGCCGAGTCGTGGCGGGAGTGGGGCACCCAGCCCGACGGGTGGTTCGTGGTCGTCCACGGGGAACTGCTCGCGCGCCTCTAGCCTGTCGTCTGTGCGTATCGCCAGGTTCACCACAGGAGGGGACCCCCGCTTCGCGCTCGTCGAGGGCGAGCCGGGGTCCGAGGAGCTGATCGTCGTCACGGGCGACCCGATCTACATGCCGACGCAACCGACGGGGGAGCGCATCAGGCTCGCCGACGACGGTGTGCGGCTGCTGGCGCCGGTGATCCCCCGCTCGAAGATCGTCGGCGTCGGCCGAAACTACGCCGAGCACGCCGCGGAGCTCGGCAACGAGCTGCCGCCCTCGCCCCTGCTGTTCCTCAAGCCCAACACGTCGGTGATCGGGCCGGACGACCCCATCGTGCTGCCGGACTGGTCCGAGGAGGTCTCGTACGAGGCCGAGCTCGCCGTCGTGATCGGCAAGGTGACGCGCAACGTCCCGGCCGACGAGGCGCTGAGCAAGGTGTTCGGGTACACGGTCGCCAACGACGTCACGGCCCGCGACGTGCAGCGGACCGACAACCAGTGGACCCGCGCGAAGGGCTTCGACTCGTCGTGCCCGCTGGGGCCCTGGATCGTGCCGGGCCTCGACGTGGACGACCTGGCCGTGTCCTCGCGCGTCAACGGCGAGACCCGTCAGGACGGGCGCACGTCCCAGATGATCTTCGACGTCGCGTACCTGGTGACCTACATCTCCGAGGTGTTCACGCTGCTGCCGGGCGACGTGATCCTCACCGGCACGCCGGCCGGCGTGGGCCCGATCGTCGAGCGTGACGTCGTCGAGGCCGAGGTGGAGCAGATCGGCGTGCTGCGCAACCCCGTGATCCGGCGGTGACGGCCGGGGACGTCCCGGGCGTCGACATGTGGACGGACGGCGCCTGCAAGGGCAACCCGGGTCCCGGCGGCTGGGGCGTGCTGATGCGGTGGGGCGACGCCGAGCGCGAGCTGTTCGGCGGCGAGCGCCTGACGACGAACAACCGGATGGAGCTCACCGCCGTGATCGAGGGCCTGCGGGCCCTGACCCGCCCCGTCCCGGTCACGCTGCACGTCGACTCGCAGTACGTGATGAACGGCGTCAGGTCGTGGATGGCCGGCTGGAAGCGCAACGGCTGGCGCACCACGGACAAGAAGGACGTGAAGAACAAGGACCTGTGGCAGGCGCTCGACGAGGAGCTGGCGCGGCACCAGGTCCGGTGGGTGTGGGTGCGGGGCCACGCGGGCGACCCGGGCAACGAGAAGGCTGACGAGCTCGCCAACCGAGGCGTACCGCGGGCGTGAGGACGGGCCGGCGGGATCGTCGTACTCCCGCCAACTAGGCTGTGTGCCCGTGAACCCCGCCTCCCCGATCCGGGTCCGCTTCTGCCCGTCCCCGACCGGGACGCCGCACGTGGGCCTCATCCGCACCGCGCTGTTCAACTGGGCGTACGCCCGGCACGTCGGCGGCACGTTCGTCTTCCGCATCGAGGACACCGATCCGGCGCGCGACTCGGAGGAGAGCTACGCCCAGCTCCTCGACGCGCTGTCCTGGCTCGGCCTCGACTGGGACGAGGGCGTCGAGATCGGCGGGCCGTACGCGCCCTACCGGCAGAGCCAGCGGATGGCGATCTACCGGGACGTGGCCCGCAGGCTCGTGGAGGGCGGGTACGCCTACGAGTCGTTCACCACTCCCGAGGAGGTCGAGGCGCGGCACATCGCCGCCGGCCGCGACCCCAAGCTGGGTTACGACAACGTGGACCGTGACCTGACGGAGGAGCAGAAGGCCGCCTACCGGGCGGAGGGCCGCGAGCCGGTGATCCGCGTGCGGATGCCCGACGACGACGTGACCTTCACCGACCTGATCCGTGGCGAGGTGACGTTCAAGGCCGGTTCCGTGCCGGACTACGTGATCGTGCGCTCCAGCGGCCACCCGCTGTACACGCTGGTCAACCCGGTGGACGACGCGCTCATGGGCATCACCCATGTGCTGCGCGGCGAGGACCTGCTCAGCTCCACGCCCCGGCAGGTGGTGCTCTACCAGGCGCTGCTCGAGCTGGGCATCGCCTCGGTGATGCCGCTGTTCGGGCACATGCCGTACGTGATGGGGGAGGGCAACCGCAAGCTGTCCAAGCGCGACCCCGAGTCGAACCTGTTCCTGCACCGCGAGCGCGGGTTCACCCCCGAGGGCCTGCTCAACTACCTGGCGCTGCTCGGCTGGTCGATCGCGCCGGACCGCGACGTGTTCACGATGGGCGAGATGGTCGCGGCCTTCGACATCGCCGACGTCAACCCCAACCCGGCGCGCTTCGACCTCAAGAAGGCCGAGGCGATCAACGGCGCGCACGTGCGGATGCTGGCCCCGTCGGTGTTCCGGGACCGCCTGGTCCCGTACCTGCACCATGCGGGCCTGGTCTCCGCGGGCGCGTACGACGAGCTCACGGACTCCGAGCGCGCCCGCCTCGACGCCGGCGCGCCGCTGGTCCAGGAGCGGATGACGCTGCTGGGCGAGGTCACCGGGATGCTGGGCTTCCTCTTCGTCGGGGACGACGAGCTGACGGTGGAGGACGATGCGCGCGCCGCGCTGCGCGACGACTCCGGCGCGATCCTCGACGCCGCGGCCGCCGCGCTCGCCGACGTTCCGGACTTCGCCGCCGCGACCACCCAGGCGGCGCTCAACGCGGCGCTCGTGGAGGGGCTGGGCGTCAAGCCGCGGTTCGCGTTCACGCCGCTGCGGGTCGCGGTGACGGGCCGGCGGGTGAGCCCGCCGCTGTTCGAGTCGATGGAGATCCTCGGCCGCGAGGCGACCCTCGCGCGCATCGCGAACCTCCGCGCATCCCTATGACCCCCACCATGACCCCCACCGTCGCCGAGCCCGGCAGTTCGCGCCGAGCCCGGCAGCTCTGCGTGCCGGGTTCGGCAGAAAGTGCCGGGTTCGGCGAAGGGCGGCTCGTGATCGAGGGGGTGCTCTTCGACGTCGACGACACGCTGGTGGACACCCGCGGGGCGTTCGTGCACGCGCTCGCGGCCGTGGCCTCGTCGTACCTGCCCGAGGTGGGGCCGGCGGAGGCGACCGAGCGGGTGCAGCGGATGCTGGTGACCTGGCGCGCCGACTCCGGCGGCCACTACCGCGCCTACACGCGCGGCGAGCTGGACTTCGTGGAGCAGCGCTGGCACAGGGCCAACGAGCTGCACGCCCTCTACGGCGGGCCCCGGCTGGCACGTGACGAGTTCGGCGCCTGGGACGCCGTCTTCGAGGACGGCTTCCTCAGCGGCTGGACGGCGCACCGGGACGCCTCGCCGGTGGTCGACCTGCTGCTCGCCGCCGGCCTGCCGGTCGGGGCGCTGTCCAACGCGGGCGTCGCCTACCAGGAGGACAAGCTGGCCCGCACCGGCTTCGCCGGCCGGGTGCCGATGCTCGTCGGCGTCGACACCCTCGGTGTCGGCAAGCCGCACCCGTCGGTGTTCCTCGAGGCGGCGCGCCTGCTCGGCACCGACCCGGCGCGCACCGCGTACGTCGGCGACGAGCTGGACATCGACGCCGTCGCGGCGGTGCAGGCCGGGCTCCGCGGCATCTGGCTGGACCGTCCGGGCGGCCGCCGCGTCGAGGTGTCCGACGAGGAGGTCGCGGCCGCCGCGGTGCCGGTGATCAGCACGCTGGCGGACCTTCCGAGGCTGCTCGGCCTGCGCTGACCCCTCAGATCGAGACCGTGCGGAACGGGTCGGCGGTCGCGAGGTACTGCACCTGGACCTCCGGAAGGAGCGGGGCCAGCCAGCGGGCGACCTCGGCCATGCCCTGCTGCTCCGAGGGGATGTGCCCGACGACCACCATCCCGGCCGCGAGCCCGGCGGTGACCGCGTCGGCGGCGTACTCGCCGGTCTCCCACTCGTGGCCTTCGCCGATGATCAGCACGTCGACGTCCGGGCGCGCGAGCAGCGCGCGGTTGTGCTCGAAGCCCCAGAAGCCCAGCTGGATGCCGACGACCGACACGGACTGCTCCGGGTCGCCGACGTAGCGCAGGGCGGTGGCCCGGAGCGTGGCCGCGACGTGCGAGGCGAGCTCGCCGAGGGTCGTCGTCGGCAGGTCGAAGACCCCCGGGTCGCCGGGACGCTCCAGCTCGAGCCAGCCCAGGCGGCGGGCGGTGCCCTGGTTCACCTGGTCCGGCTGCACCTCGTGGACCGCGTCGTGCAGGCGCCGGACGACGAGGCCGTGCTCGGCGATGAACGCGGCTTTCGCGGCGTGCACGGGGTCGGCCTGCTGCTGCAGCATCCCCGTCCACTCCTCGCGGTGGGAGAAGTAGAGCGGCTCGTGGCTGATCACCAGGTCGAGCCCGCGCTCGGCGGCACGCTGGAGCACGTCGAGCGTCGCCATCATCGTCAGCGCCACCCCGCGGACCTCGCGGTCCGGATCGCCGGCGAGGAACTCGTCCACCGTCTCCGGCCCCGCCGGCACCCCGAGGTGCGCATCGATCGCCTCGACCACCTGCCGCGCCGTCATCGCCACAGGCGGCAGCCTATGTCAGCGGCCGGGCAGCGGGTCCAGCATCTCGAGCACCTCGGCGTGCAGCAGGCCGTTGGTGGCCAGCGCCGAGCCGCCGTGCGGGCCCGGCACGCCGCGGATCGACGTGAACCGCCCGCCCGCCTCGGTGACGATGGGCACCAGCGCCGCCATGTCGTGCAGGGCCAGCTCTGGTTCGGCGGCGATGTCGACGGCGCCCTCGGCCACGAGCACGTACGACCAGAAGTCGCCGTAGGCGCGCGAGCGCCACACCTGCCGGGTCAGGCCGAGGAACTCGGGGAGCCGGCCGTCGGCCTCCCACTCGGACAGCTCGGAGTACGAGAGCGACGCATCGGCGAGGCGATCCACCGCAGAGACGCGGATCTGCGTCGCCGACGACAGCGACCGCCCGGTCCAGGCGCCGGAGCCGGTGGCTGCCCACCACCGCCGGTGCAGCGCGGGAGCGGAGACCAGGCCCACCACGCACTCGTCGCCGTCCATCAGCGCCAGCAGCGTGGCCCACACGGGGACGCCACGCACGAAGTTCTTGGTCCCGTCGATCGGGTCCACCACCCACCGGCGGGGGCCATGGCCGGTGTCGCCCAGCTCCTCGCCGTGCACCGCATCACGGGGGCGGGTGCGCGACAGCTGCGAGCGCACCACCTCCTCCGCCGCGCGGTCCGCGTCCGTGACGGGGGTCAGGTCCGGCTTGGTGTCGACCTTGAGGTCGAGGGCCCGGAAGCGGTCCATGGTGACGGAGTCGACCTGGTCGGCGATGACGTGGGCCAGCCGCAGGTCGTCGTCGTAGCGCTCGGCCATGGCAGCACGCTAGCGAGCCGGGGCGCCCTCATCCGGTTCCGGCGCACCGGAGCGGGCGGCCAGCAGCCGGCGGAACGAGTCGACGCGTGCGGCCCGCGCGGCCCGGACCTCGCCGTCCTCGGCTGCGGCGACCCACTCGTCCAGCTCGCAGTCCGGGGCGTCCGCCGCGTGCGTGCACCCGCGGGGGCACTCGGCGGCCACCTCGGCGAGGTCGGCGAAGGCCGCGAGCAGGTGCTCCGCCTTGACATGGGCCAGGCCGAACGAGCGCACCCCCGGGGTGTCGATCACCCAGGTCGGCGGGCCGGGAAGGGGAACCCGCAGCGCGACCGCCGACGTCGACGTGTGCCGTCCGCGCCCCGTGACGTCGTTGACGACGCCGGTGGCCCGGCCCGCGTCCGGCACCAGCGCGTTGACCAGGGTCGACTTGCCGACCCCGGAGTGGCCGACGAGGACGGACACCTTCCCGGCGAGCGCCGCCCGCAGCTCGTCGAGACCCTCGATCTCGCCGCCGGCGCGCTGGGTGACGAGCACCGAGACACCGACCGGGCGGTAGAGGTCGGCCAGCGGCGCGGCGTCCGCGAGGTCGGCCTTCGTCAGGGCGAGCAGCGCGGACATCCCGGCGTCGTACGCGGCGACGACGCAGCGGTCGATCATCCGCGGGCGGGGCTCCGGCTCGGCGAGGGCCGTGACGATCACCAGCTGGTCGGCGTTGGCGACGACCACGCGCTCCACGGGGTCGGTGTCGTCGGCGGTCCGGCGCAGGACGGTGCGCCGCTCACCGATCCGGACGATCCGCGCGAGCGTCCCCGCGGTGCCCGACGTGTCCCCGACGACGTCGACGAGGTCGCCCGGCACCACCCGCTGGCGGCCCAGCTCGCGGGCCTTCATCGCGACGAACGCCTGCTCGCCGGCCAGCACGGCGTAGCGACCGCGGTCGACACCGGTGACCATGCCGGTCACGGCGTCGTCGTGCGCGGGACGCTGCTTGGTGCGTGGGCGCGACCCCTTGCCGGGTCGCACCCGCACGTCGGACTCGTCGTAACGCCGCGCCATCAGGCGCGCGCCCCCAGCATCGCCGTCCACAGCCGGGCGAAGCCCGGCAGCGTCTTGGCCGTGCTGTCGATGTCGTCGACCGTCATGCCGGGCACGGCCAGGCCGACGAGTGCGCCGGCCGTCGCCATCCGGTGGTCGGCGTAGGCGTGCCAGAGGCCGCCGGTCAGCGGGCGCGGGGTGATCACCAGGCCGTCGCTCGTCTGCTGCGCCCAGCCACCCAGCGCGGTGATCTCGGTGGCCAAGGCGGCGATCCGGTCGGTCTCGTGGCCGCGGATGTGGCCGATGCCGCGCAACCGGGTGGGGGAGTCCGCCAGGACGGCGAGGGCCGCGATGGTGGGAGCCAGCTCGGAGGCCGCCCGCAGGTCGACGTCGATGCCGTGCACCGCTCCGGTCCCGCTGACGGCCAGCACGTCACCGACGAGAGACGTGCGCCCGCCCATGCGCTCGAGCAGCCCGGGCAGCAGCGCCCCCGGCTGGGTGGTGCCCGCCGGCCAGCCGGGCACCCGCACCGTGCCGCCTGCCACCAGGGCGGCCGCGAGGAACGGCGCCGCGTTGGACAGGTCGGGTTCGACCCGCACGTCCCGGCCCGCGACCGGGCCGGGCGACACCTGCCAGATGCCGGGGCGCGAGTCGTCGACCTGGACGCCGGCCGCGCGCAGCACTTCGACGGTCATCTCGATGTGGGGCAGCGAGGGCAAGGTGACGCCGATGTGCCGCACGAGCAGGCCCTGCTCGTACCGCGCGGCTGCGAGCAGCAGGCCGGAGACGAACTGGCTGGATCCCGAGGCATCGACGTCCACGGACCCTCCGGCAAGTCCGCCCTGGCCGTGCACCGTGAACGGCAGCCGGCCGGGCGCCCCGTGCTCGTCGACCCGGACCCCCAGCGCGCGCAGTGCCTCGAGCACGGGGCTCATCGGGCGGTGGTAGGCCTGTGCGTCACCGTCGAACCGCACGGGGCCGGCGGCCAACGCGGCGACGGGTGGCAGGAAGCGCATCACCGTGCCGGCCAACCCGCAGTCCACCGTGGTGCCGCCGGTGACCGCACCGGGCTCGACGAGCCAGTCGCCGCCGGCCTCCTGCACGCGCGTCCCCATCGCGGCGAGCGCACCGGCCATGAGCCGGGTGTCGCGGGAGTCGAGCACGCCACGCAGCCGCGACGGTCCGGCCGCCAGGGCGGCCAGGACCAGGTACCGGTTCGACAGGGACTTGGAGCCGGGCACCTCGACGAGGGCGTCCAGCGGCCCGTCGGCTGTGGGCGCGGCCCAGGCGAGGGAGCTCGTCACGCCAGGAAGGCTACCGATCGACGTCGACCGTCATTCGGCTCGTGCCGCGGCGCGAGACTCGCGGGCGGCACGGATCCGGTAGGCGACGCCGGGCCGGCCGGCCGTGTCGGCGCCGGCCAGCAGGGCGCCCCCGAGGGCGGACACCGACATCCAGAAGCGGCGGCGGCGGGCCGCGTCGGCCTCGTCGTGCACGCGGCTGGTGGGGATCGAGGCCAGCACCAGCGGCTGGACCAGGACGGCGAGCGCGACGCCGGCGGTGCGCGGCGCCTTGCCGAGCGCCAGGAACGCCGCGGCGGTGGCGACCGCCGCGCCGTGGGCGGCGACGACCGCGGCGAGCTGCTTGTCCGTCAGCGGCACGTCGAGCGCCTGCTCGACGGGCTCGAGCCCGGGGCGCCCCCGCAACCCGAGTCGCACCTCCTCGAGGTCCGTGCGCGCAGTGGCCGCGTGGCGAGCCGGATGGCGCACGGCGTCCACCCCCTGGGCGATGAACCAGGAAGCGAACAACGGGCGGGCGATGCGGCGCAGCAGCACGGCGGTCCTCCTCGTCCAAGCGACAACCCGGGACCCACGCTAGTCCCGGAGGGAATGCGCCCGCCGGTCGGAGCGTTACAGCACCCCGTGACGACTGCCCTCGCCGAGCGGCCCGCGCTGGTGTCCTTTCCCGCCCAGCCCCCGCGTGCGGTACAGGTGTGGCGGCTAGGCTCAGCCGGGATGAGCGAGGACACCACGCGGGTGCCGGCCGACGAGAACGACGAGGCACGCACCAGGCGGTTCGAGGCGGAGGCGCTGGTCTATCTCGACCAGCTCTACGGTGCCGCCCTGCGCATGACGAGGAACTCCGCGGATGCCGAGGACCTGGTGCAGGAGACGTTCACCAAGGCGTTCGCCGCCTTCCACCAGTACCGGCCGGGCACCAACCTCAAGGCCTGGCTGTACCGGATCCTCACCAACACCTACATCAACACCTACCGACGCAAGCAGCGCGAGCCTCTCCAGTCGCACGCCGACCAGGTGGAGGACTGGCAGCTGGCGAAGGCGGAGTCGCACACCTCGACCGGCCTGCGCTCCGCCGAGGCGGAGGCGCTCGACCACCTGCCGGACTCCGACGTCAAGGACGCGTTGCAGCGGATCCCCGACGACTTCCGGATGGCCGTCTACCTGGCCGACGTCGAGGGCTTCGCGTACAAGGAGATCGCGGAGATCATGGGCACCCCGATAGGGACGGTGATGTCCCGCCTGCACCGGGGGCGTGCCCAGCTGCGTGAGCTGCTGCAGGACTACGCCCGGGAGCGCGGCCTGGTGCCGGCCGTCCCGGCTGCACCGGGCGGCCCGGAGGGACGACGATGAACGACGCCCACGGCGCGGCGGGCGACGAGGCCCAGCCGCCGATCAGCGAGGACGACTCCTGCGCCGCCGCACTCCAGCGGCTGTGGACGTACCTGGACAAGGAGCTGACGCCGGACGACGAGGAGGAGCTGCGCGACCACCTCGCCGGCTGCCCCCCGTGCCTGGCCGAGTACTCGATCGACGTCGCGCTCAAGCGGGTGGTGCGCCGCTCCTGCCAGGAGGAGGCGCCGACCGAGCTGCGGGTGCGGATCACGGAGACGATCACGCGCAAGGGACCCGGCACCGCCTGACCGGGCCACGCCTCCCGCAGACGACGAAGGCCCCCCCCCGGCGGGCGGGGGCGTCCCTGCGCCTGTGGTGAGG
>JAEXPS010000215.1 GCA_023438885.1 Actinomycetes bacterium | reverse complement strand
CATCTTGGCCGGGACCCTCCGGGGGCGGGGCTGTCGTCGATGGGTGCCGGTCAGGCCTTGTCGGCCTCGTCGGCCGGAGCCTCCTCGGCGGCGGCCTCCTCGGCCGCAGCCTCCGCAGCCTCGGGCGCCTCCGCGACGGTCTCGGCGGCCTCGTCGGCCACCTCCTCGACGGGAGCCTCCTCGACGGCCGGAGCCTCCTCGACCTTGGGCGCGGCCTTCTTCGGCGCGGCCTTGGCGGCGGCCTTGGTCGCCTCGCGAACCACGGCCTGCTTCGGCGACACGGGCTCGAGGACGAGCTCGATCACCGCCATCGGCGCGTTGTCGCCCTTGCGGGGGCCGATCTTCGTGATGCGGGTGTAGCCGCCGTTGCGCTCGGCGACCGCCGGGGCGATCTCCGTGAACAGGACGTGCACCACGCCCTTGTCGCGGACCACGGTCATCACACGGCGCCGGGCGTGCAGGTCACCGCGCTTGGCGAACGTGACGAGCCGCTCCGCCAGCGGGGCGAGCCGCTTGGCCTTCGCCTCGGTGGTGGTGATGCGCTTGTGCTCGAACAGCTGCGTCGCGAGGTTCGCGAGGATCAGCCGCTCGTGCGCCGGTCCGCCACCGAGCCGGGGACCCTTGGAGGGCGTAGGCATGGTCTTTCACTCCTTGGTTCTGTGATGGTCGACGCGCTTCGGACCGTCGGCGGCCGCCGCGCGTTCCCCGGCCTCAGTACTGCTCGTCGTCCGAGTAGTCGGTCTCGTCGTCGCCGTAGTACGCGTCGTCGGTGACGAAGTCCAGCGGGCTGTCCTTGAGCGCGAGCCCGAGCTCCGCCAGCTTCTCCTTGACCTCGGTGATCGACTTGGCGCCGAAGTTGCGGATGTCCAGCAGGTCGGCCTCCGAGCGGGCCACCAGCTCGCCCACCGTGTGGATGCCCTCGCGCTTGAGGCAGTTGTACGAGCGGATCGTCAGCTGGAGGTCCTCGATCGGCAGCGCCAGGTCCGCGGCGAGCGCCGCGTCCGTCGGCGACGGGCCGATCTCGATGCCCTCGGCCTCGACGTTGAGCTCACGCGCCAGGCCGAACAGCTCGACGAGGGTCTTGCCGGCCGAGGCCAGCGCGTCCCGCGGGCTGATCGCCGGCTTGGTCTCCACGTCCACGATCAGCTTGTCGAAGTCCGTGCGCTGCTCCACACGGGTGGCCTCGACCTTGTACGTCACCTTGAGCACCGGCGAGTAGATCGAGTCGACCGGGATGCGGCCGATCTCGGCGTCCAGCGACTTGTTCTGGGCGGCCGAGACGTAGCCGCGGCCGCGCTCGACCGTCAGCTCGATCTCGAGCTTGCCCTTGTCGTTGAGCGTCGCCAGGTGCAGGTCGGTGTTGTGCACCTCGACGCCGGCCGGCGGCACGATGTCCGCGGCGGTGACCTCGCCCGCGCCCTGCTTGCGCAGGTACATCACCACGGGCTCGTCGTTCTCCGACGAGACCACGAGGTTCTTGATGTTGAGGATCAGCTCGGTGACGTCCTCCTTGACGCCCGGCACCGTGGAGAACTCGTGCAGCACGCCGTCGATGCGGATGCTGGTCACGGCCGCGCCCGGGATGGACGACAGCAAGGTGCGGCGCAGGGAGTTGCCGAGCGTGTAGCCGAAGCCGGGCTCGAGCGGCTCGATGGAGAACCGGGAGCGGTACTCCGAGATGACCTCTTCGGTCAGGGTGGGGCGCTGTGCGATGAGCACGGTGGGGTTTCCTCTCCGCGGGCGTCCGCCATATGACGCTCCGCAGTCACTGACTCTCGGCCGATCCGGTCTCGGTCCACCGTTCCGGCCCGACGTGCTGAAGTCCGGCCGGGGTCACCCCCGGCCGGACCGTCCTGCTCAGACCCGGCGGCGCTTCGGCGGCCGGCACCCGTTGTGCGCCTGCGGCGTCACGTCCTGGATCGAACCGACCTCGAGGCCGGCCGATTGCAGCGAGCGGATCGCCGTCTCACGGCCCGAGCCCGGGCCCTTGACGAACACGTCGACCTTGCGCATGCCGTGCTCCTGGGCCTTGCGCGCGGCCGCCTCGGCGGCCAGGCCGGCCGCGAACGGCGTCGACTTGCGCGAGCCCTTGAAGCCGACGTCGCCGCCGGACGCCCACGCGATCACCGCGCCGGACGGGTCCGTGATGGAGACGATCGTGTTGTTGAACGTGCTCTTGATGTGCGCCTGGCCGTGGGAGACGTTCTTCTTCTCCTTGCGCCGCGGCTTGCGCGACGAGGCCGAGGTGGTGCGAGTCTTCGGGGGCATCTGCTTCTTTCCTCAGGTCTACGGGGGCGTGCGCCGGCGGGCTACTTGCGCCCGGCCTTCTTCTTGCCGGCGACGGTGCGCTTGGGGCCCTTGCGGGTGCGGGCGTTGGTCTTGGTGCGCTGACCACGCACCGGCAGGCCGCGGCGGTGGCGCAGCCCCTCGTAGCAGCCGATCTCGACCTTGCGTCGGATGTCGGCGGCGACCTCGCGACGCAGGTCGCCCTCGAGCTTGAAGTTGCCCTCGAGGTAGTCGCGGAGCTGGACCAGCTGCGCGTCGTTCAGGTCCTTGACCCGGATGTCCGGGCTGATGCCCGTCGCGGTCAGGGTCTCGGTCGCACGCGTGCGGCCGACCCCGTAGATGTAGGTGAGCGCGATCTCCACCCGCTTCTCGCGGGGCAGGTCGACGCCGATGAGACGTGCCATGTGCCTGACGGCTCCTGTACTTCATCGGAGGTCTGCCGCACCGTCCTCCCCGAGGGGCCCCGGCCTCCGAGCCGGGGGTTCACCGGGCTCGCCTCGCGACGAGCACCGGAGCGGCGGTGCGCTGGTCCGGCCCGAGGGCCGGGTACTACGGGTGGCTGCTCAGCCCTGGCGCTGCTTGTGGCGCTGGTTCTCGCAGATCACCATGACGCGACCGTGCCGGCGGATCACCTTGCACTTGTCGCAGATCTTCTTGACGCTCGGCTTGACCTTCATCGTGTTCCCATCGCCGCCGTCCGCCCCGCCTTCAGGCGGTCGACGACGTAGCTCGTGTGCCTACTTGTAGCGGTAGACGATCCGACCGCGAGACAGGTCGTAGGGGCTCAGCTCCACCACCACGCGGTCCTCCGGAAGGATCCGGATGTAGTGCTGGCGCATCTTGCCCGAGATGTGGGCGAGAACCTTGTGCCCGTTGCTCAGCTCGACGCGAAACATCGCGTTCGGCAGCGCCTCGACCACCGAGCCCTCGATCTCGATGACCCCGTCCTTCTTGGCCATATCCTCCGCTTACCTCGATCCGAACGGCGCGCCCGCGACGGCGCCACGCCCTGCGGGCGGGACGACGATCGTGGACGGGTGTGCCCACGGCCCGGCACCCGTTTCCGGGCGCAGTGATGGGACGGCACACACCAACGAGCGATCATACCGCATCCGCGACATCGGACCGGCCGGGCCGGTAGGGTGCGCTCCCCGCCCCCGGCGGGCTGCTGAGCCGCCCGACGAGCTACGCCGGCGGCACCGTGCCCAGCCGCTCCGCCCCGCCGTCGCGCGCCGTCAGCACCCAGAGTCCGTCGGCCGTGACGGCGACCGTGTGCTCCCAGTGCGCCGCTCGCGCACCGTCGTCCGTGACGACCGTCCAGCCGTCCGCCAGCTCGTGGACGCCGGGCCCGCCGCGCGTCAGCATCGGCTCGACCGCCACCACCAGCCCGGGCTCCACCCGGGCCCCGCGGTTGCCCGACCGGTAGTTCTCCACGTCGGGCGGCTGGTGCATCGCCGTGCCGATGCCGTGGCCGGTGTAGTCCTCGACGAGGCCGAACCGCCCCGCCACCAGGTCCTCCACCGCCGCGCCGACCGCCGACGTGCGCGCTGCTCCGGCGAGGGCGGCGATCCCGGCCCACAGCGCCTGCTCGGTCGCCTCGACGAGCGCGACGTCGGCCGGGTCGACGGGCTCGAGGACCGCGCTGAACGCGGCGTCCCCGTGCCAGCCGTCGACGATCGCCCCGCAGTCCACCGAGACCACGTCCCCCGGCTCGAGCACCCGCACCCCGGGGATGCCGTGCACCACCTCGTCGTTGACGGAGACGCACAGCGTGGCCGGGTAGCCGTAGTAGCCGAGGAACGAGGGGGTGGCCCCCGCGCCGCGGATCACCCTCTCGGCGACGGCTTCGAGGTCGGCGGTGGTCACCCCCGGGCGGAGCGCCTCGCGGACCGCGTCGAGCGCGTCGGCGACCACGAGCCCCGCGCGCCGCATGGCGCGCACCTGCTCGGGCGTCTTGATCTGGACGCGCTCGCGACCCACGGCGTCAGCGGGCGAGGCAGTGGTCGATCGCGCGGACGAGCCGCTCGGTCACGTCGTCGAGCTCGCCGACGCCGTCGACCTGCACCAGCATGCCCCGGTCCGCGTAGACCTTGGCGATCGGCGCCGTCTGCTCCGCGTACACGTCGAGCCGGCGGCGGATCACGTCCTCCGTGTCGTCGGCGCGGCCCTCGACCGACGCCCGCTTGAGGATCCGCTCCACCACCACGTCGGAGTCCGCGGTGATCTCGACCACCGCGTCCAGCACGGCGCCGCCGTCGGCGAGGATGCCGTCGAGCGCCGTCACCTGCGCGAGGTTGCGCGGGTAGCCGTCGAGCAGGAACCCCGCGGCCGTGTCCTCGTGGGAGAGCCGGTCGCGCACCAGGGCGTCGGTGAGCTCGTCGGGCACCAGTGCACCGACGGACGTGTACGCGACGACCTGGCGGCCGAGGTCGGTCCCCGCCGAGATGTTGGCCCGGAAGATCTCGCCGGTGGAGATGGCGGGAATCCCGTAGTGGGCGCTGAGCCGGTCCGCCTGCGTGCCCTTGCCGGCACCGGGAGGACCGAAGAGCACGAGGCGGACTGTCACCGCAAGAACCCTTCGTAGTGGCGTTGCTCCAGCTGAGACTGGATCTGCTTCACAGTCTCCAGGCCGACGCCCACCACGATAAGGATCGAAGATCCCCCGAACGGGATGCTGGAGCCCACGTTGAGCACCACGAAGGCGATCGTTGGGACCAAAGCCACAAACGTCAGGTACAAAGCACCCGGCGCGGTGATGCGAGTGATCACGTAGTCGAGGTACTCCGCGGTCGGCTTGCCCGCACGGATGCCGGGGATGAACCCGCCGTACTTCTTCATGTTGTCGGCGACCTCGTCCGGGTTGAACGTGATCGCCGTGTAGAAGTAGCAGAAGAAGATGATGAGCAGCGCGTAGATCGCGATGTGCAGCGGCGCGTCCGTGGCCGCCAGGTAGCGGCTGATCCACTGCACCCACTCGGACGACGCGTCGCCGAACTGGGCGATGAGGCCCGGCACGGCGAGCAGCGACGACGCGAAGATGATCGGGATGACTCCCGCCATGTTGATCTTGATCGGGATGTAGGTGCTCGACCCGCCGTACATGCGCCGGCCGACCATCCGCTTGGCGTACTGCACCGGGATGCGCCGCTGCGACTGCTCGACGAACACCACCAGGCCGATGACCAGCACGATGATCAGCAGCACGATGATGAACTTCGTCACGCCGCCGTCGCCACCGGCGATCGACCACATGTTGGAGGGGAACCGCGCGGCGATCGAGGTGAAGATCAGCAGGGACATGCCGTTGCCGACGCCCCGCTCGGTGATGAGTTCGCCCAGCCACATGATCAGGCCGGTGCCGGCGGTCATCGTCAGCACCATGAGCGTCAGCGTCCACCAGCTGTCGTTCGGGATGATGTCCGCGGAGCAGCCCGTGAACAGCTGACCCGACCTGGCCAGCGCGATGACCGTCGTCGACTGCAGCACGGCCAGGCCGATGGTGAGGTAGCGCGTGTACTGGGTGAGCTTGGCCGTCCCGGCCTGGCCCTCCCGGTGCAGCTCCTCGAACTTGGGGATCACCACGCGCAGCAGCTGGATGATGATGCTGGCGGTGATGTACGGCATGATCCCGAGCGCGAACACCGACAGCTGGAGCAGCGCTCCGCCGCTGAAGAGGTTGACGATGCCGAGCAGGTCGTTCTGCTGCGCCTGGTCCACACAGAGCTGCACCGCTGGGTAGCTGACGCCCGGTGTCGGCAGGTACGAGCCGAACCGGAACACCACCATGATCCCGATGGTGAAGAGCAGCTTGCGCCGCAGGTCGGGCGTCCGGAACGCCCGCACGAATGCGCCTAGCACCTGACCTCCTGGTACCGCCCGTAGGCGGGTTCTGCTCCGACCGTGGGGGGCGGCCGGCTCGGCGTGCGACACGTCGCACGCACCCGCGCACCCTAGCCGATGCCCGGTACGGACGGGGGC
>JAEXPS010000206.1 GCA_023438885.1 Actinomycetes bacterium | reverse complement strand
CGACGAGCTCGTCGGCGCCTATCGCCACCCGGCCTGCCCGCTGGCGGCGGGGCCGGCAGCCGCCGCGGCCGGTGCCACCTCGATGATCGACGTCTCCGACGGCCTGCTGCGCGACGCCGGCCGCGTGGCGCGGGCCTCAGGCGTGACGATCGACCTGTTCACCCCTGCCTTTGCGGACGGCAGGGCGCGGCTCGCGGAGGCAGCGCAGGCCCTCGGCACGGACCCGGATGTGTGGCTGCTCGGGGGCGGCGAGGACCACGGGCTGCTCGCCACGTTCCGGGCCGGCACGGTGCCGCCTGCGCCCTTCGTCGTCGTCGGCCGGTGCCTGGAGGCCGGGCCCGGAGCGGTGCTCGTCGACGGTGCGGCACCGGCGGTCACGCCGGGCTGGGACCACTTCGGCGGGTAGCGGTTCGGCGGGTTGCGGTTCGACGGCTAGGCGTCAGCGCAGGGCGATCGCCGCGGCGAGCGGCGCGAGCCCCGACGCCAGTGCGAACCACGCCCGGCCGCGGCCCAGCTTGCCCTCGCGCGCCTTGTCGAGCGCGACGAGCGCGATCGGCGCCGTGATCAGCCAGAGCACCCCGGCGAAGGCCGGGATCAGGGCGAACACCACCACCGCCAGGCCGAGGTAGCCGGCGGTGATCGCCTGCCAAGAGCGACCGACCGGCAGCAGCCACGGCATCGCCGGGTCCAGGGGTCCCGGGACCGGCGGCCCCTGCTTCGGGGCGGTGTGCGGCGTCCACGAGACACCGTCGAACCAGCGCAGCACGCCCGGGTATCCCGGATCGTCGTACCAGCCCGGGGGAGGCGGAGTCATGCCGACGCATCGGCGCGCCGGCGCTCCGGCTTGACGTCAGCCGCGGCGGTAGCGCAGCTGGAGCAGCTCGGCCCCGCCCACCGGCGCGTACTTCTCCACGCCGTCGGGCTCGAACCCGTGGCGGCGGTAGAAGTGCCGGGCCCGCTCGTTGTCGGCCATCACCCAGAGCACGATCCGGTTGTGGCCTGCCTCGCCGATCACGGTGCGCATCAGGTCCCGCGCCACGCCGTGGCCCCACTGCTCCGGCTCGAGGTAGATCGAGTAGATCTCGCGGTCGCCACGGCGCACGTCCTCGTCGCGGCCGGGCCCGATCGTGGCGAAGCCGACGATGCGGGCGGCGCGCTCCGCGACCCAGGTGTGGACGTGCTCGTCCGGCCCGCGGCGCAGGTTCTCGGTCCACACCGGCGTGCGCTGGGTGGGGTCGAGGCCGGCGAGGTAGTCGTCGGGGACGATACCGGTGTAGGCCTCGCGCCAGGAGCGCACGTGCACATCGGCGATGCCTGCCGCATCGGCCGGCGATGCCGGCCGGATGGTCACCTCGTCGTCCTCACCCATATGGTCACGATGCCATAACGTCCGTGCCAAAGAAACACCAAGGGCCCACGGGGTTCACCCGCGGGCCCTGGGAGAGAAGGACTGCTCAGACGGCGCGCTGCACCTTGCCGGCCTTGAGGCACGACGTGCAGACGTTGAGGCGCTTGGGCGTGCCGGCGACGACGACGCGCACCCGCTGGATGTTCGGGTTCCAGCGCCGCTTCGTCTTGACGTTCGAGTGCGAGACGTTGTGCCCGAAGCTCGGGCCCTTGGCGCAGACGTCGCAGTTGGCTGCCACGGTGTACTCCTGGTCGGTGGTCGGTGGGGCGCCCGTCGTCCCGGGCGCCGTTCCCGTCTGGGGGCGGGCGCGGGCCGCAGCGGGCACCACGAATGTCCGGGGCTGCCGGACAACCGGACAAGACTAGCCCAGGACGGGCAGGTGCCCAAATGTCGGCTGGTTGCGGCAGTCTGGCGGTCGCACGAAGGGAGCGGGAGCGCGTGGAGCGGCTGGACGGAGCGGCGGTGCGCGGCTGGGCCGACGCCGCGGCGGGGTTGCTCGCGCTCGCCGCACCCCGGATCGATGCGGTCAACGTGTTCCCCGTACCGGATGCCGACACGGGGACGAACGTGCTGCTCACGGTGGCCGGTGGTGCACGGGCGGCGGCCCGCGCGGCCGCGCGGGACGGTGCGGGTGCGGTCGCACGGGCGTTCGCCGCGGGCACGCTGACTGCCGCGCGCGGGAACTCCGGGGTGATCCTCAGCCAGTGGCTGGCCGGGTTCGCGGCGGCGCTGGGGCAGGGCGAGAGCGGCGGTGCACCGGAGCTCGCCGTGGCGCTGGAGGCCGGCGCCCTCGCGGCGCACGGCGCGGTGGCCGAACCGCAGGAGGGCACCGTGCTGACGGTGGCCCGGCTCGTCGGCGAGCGCGCCCGCCACGCCGCCCGCACCGGTGCCACGCTGCCCGCGCTGCTCGGGCCCGTGCTCGACGAGACGCGCCGCGAGCTGACGAGGATCAGTGCCGAGCACCCGGTGCTGCGGGCCGCGCACGTCGTCGACGCGGGCGCCTGCGCGCTGCTGGTGGTGCTCGAGGCGCTGGACGGCGTGCTGAGGGGGGAGGCGGGCGCGCTGGTCGTGCCCGCCTGGCTGCCGGAGCGCGGAGTCGACCCGGCCGACCTTGCGGCCTGGCGTGCCGCGGAGCCGGGCGGCGCGTACGAGGTGATGGCGCTGGTGCGCCCGGAGGTGCCGGACGCCACGCTGGGTGGTGTGCTGCGCGAGCGGCTGGCGGGCGTGGGCGACTCGGTGGCGGTGGTGGGCGCGGACGCCGTGTGGCAGGTCCACGTCCACACGGACGACCCCGCGGCCGCGATCGAGGCGGCTGCCCTCGGCACCCGCAGCCAGGTGGTGGTGCGGCTCGTCGAGGGCGCGGCCGCGCAGGTGGCGGCTGGCGACGACCTCGGGCTGGTGGTCGCCACCGCCGAGCCAGGGACAGCGCGGTTCTTCGCGACCGGCGGTGCGGTGGTGGTGGTGCGCTGCCCCGAGGAGCCGGCCACCACCGAGCACCTCGTCAGGGCGGTCGCCGACACCGGGGCGCGCCGGGTGGTCGTCGTCTCCGGGTCTGCCGAGCTGGCGGCCGCGGCGGACGGGGTGGGCCGGTCCGACGAGCTGGCGGGTGTCGCCGTCGAGACGGTCTGCGCCGGCGACACCCTCGCGACGGCGGTGGCCGCGCTGGCGGTGCTCGGCTCACGCGGCGACTGCGCGTCCCGAGCCGACGAGGCCCGGGCGGCGCTCGCCCGGCTGCGCACCGTCGACGTCGAGGTGTGGGGCGACCTCGCCACCGTCGCCGCGGCGCTGGTCGACGACGCCGCGGGGACGGCCGAGGCGGTGACCGTGCAGCACGGCGCGGGCCGGCAGGACGAGGCCGAGGCGCTGCGGGAGCACCTCGAGGAGACGTACCCGGACCTGGACGTGGTGCTCGTCGGTCCCGTCGCAGCCGGGCCGGCGTGGCGGATCGGGGTCGACTGACGTGGCCGTGTCCGCGTTCCCCTCGTCGCGACCGCTCGACCGGCCGCTGGCGAAGTCGTTCAGCGCCGCGCAGGCGAAGAAGCTCGCCGGCCTCGGGCTGCTCACGGCCGGGGACCTGCTGCGGCACTACCCGAGGCGGTACGGCCACCGCGGGCAGATGACCCCGCTCGCCGAGCTGGCCGAGGGCGAGCACGTCACGGTGGTGGCCCAGATCGTCTCGGCGACGGTGCGCCGCACCCGCGACGGCAAGGGGCTGCTCGAGGCGCAAGTGACCGACGGCCGCGACCGGCTGCGGCTCGGCTTCTTCGCCGGGAGCCCCGGGCGGCTGACGTGGAAGGAGCAGCAGCTGGCCCCGGGCCGGCGGGGGCTGTTCAGCGGCGTGGTCAGCAAGTACCAGGGTGCGCTGCAGCTGCTGCACCCGGACCTCGAGCTCTTCGACCCGGAGGACGAGGCGCGCAAGCGGGTGGAGGCCGCCTGGCCGATCCCGATCTACCCGGCCTCGAAGGGCATCCAGTCCTGGCAGATCCGGGATGCCGTGCGCCACGTGCTCGACGGGCTGGACGACACCGACATCCCGGACCCGCTGCCGCCGGCGGTGCGGGCGGCGTACCACCTGCCGACGCTCGCCGAGTCGTTGCGGCTGGTCCACGTGCCGCACGAGGACGGCGACTGGCGCCATGGGCGCGACCGGCTGCGGTTCGAGGAGGCCTTCGTGCTCCAGGCCGAGCTGGCGCGGCGCCGGCACCTGGCCGCCGGCCAGGCGGCCGTGGGCCGGCCCGGGCGCTCGGGCGGGCTGCTCGACGAGTTCGACGCGCGGCTGCCGTTCACGCTGACCGCAGGCCAGCAGCAGGTCGGTGAGGAGATCGCGGCCGAGCTGGCGCGGCCCCACCCGATGCAGCGGCTGCTGCAGGGCGAGGTCGGCTCCGGCAAGACCGTGGTGGCGCTGCGCGCGATGCTCCAGGTGATCGACTCCGGTGGCCAGGCGGCGCTGCTGGCCCCGACGGAGGTGCTCGCCGCCCAGCACGCCCGCACGCTGCGCGCGCTGCTGGGCGACCTCGCGGAGGGCGGCTTCCTCGGCGGTGCCGAGAACTCGACGCGGGTTGCCCTGCTGACCGGCTCGCTGACGGCCGCCGCGCGGCGCGAGGCGCTCGCGGACGCCGCCGGCGGGGCGGCGGGCATCGTCGTCGGCACGCACGCCCTGCTGAACCCCGACGTGCAGTTCGCGGAGCTGGGGCTGGTGGTGGTCGACGAGCAGCACCGCTTCGGGGTCGAGCAGCGCGACGTGCTGCGCACGCGCGGCGACGTCCACCCGCACCTGCTGGTGATGACGGCGACGCCGATCCCGCGCACGGTGGCGATGACGGTGTTCGGCGACCTGGAGACGTCGGTGCTCCGCGAGGTCCCCGCCGGGCGCTCCGGGGTGCGGACGTTCCTCGCGGACGCGGGCCGGCCCAACTACGTGGCGCGGACCTGGCAGCTGGTCCGCGAGCAGGTGGATGCGGGCGGACGCGCGTTCGTCGTCTGCCCCCGGATCGTCGCGGGGGAGGGCGGGGCGGCCGGAGGCAGCGAGGCGGCCGACGACGACGCCGACCTGCTGGCCGCCGACGAGGGCGCGCCGCGCCGGCCTTTGCGGGCGGTGCTGGACGTGGCCGACGAGCTGCGCGAGCGCGCGGAGCTGCGCGGTGTGGCCGTCGGGGTGCTGCACGGGAAGATGCCGGCCGAGGAGAAGGATGGGGCGCTCGCCGCGTTCGCGTCGGGCGAGACGCCCGTGCTGGTGACCACCACGGTGATCGAGGTGGGCGTCGACGTGGCGGACGCCACGGTGATGGTGGTGCTGGACGCGGACCGGTTCGGGCTCTCGCAGCTCCACCAGCTGCGCGGCCGCGTGGGACGGGGCACGGCGCCGGGGGTGTGCCTGCTCGTCTCGCACGCCCAGGAAGGGTCACCGGCCTGGGCGCGCCTGCAGACGCTCGTCGCCACCACCGACGGGTTCGCGCTCGCGGCGGCCGACCTGGAGCTGCGCCGGGAGGGCGACGTGCTGGGGGCGGCGCAGTCCGGCGTCGGGTCGTCGCTGCGGCTGCTGCGGGTGACGCGCGACGTCGAGGTGATCGAGCGAGCGCGGGGCGAGGCGACGGCCCTGGTCGCGCAGGACCCGACGCTCGCGGGCTGGCCCGCGCTCGTCGACGCCATCGAGCAACGCCTGGCCGGCGAGGGCGAGGAGTTCATCGACCGGGTGTGACGCGCGGCTAGCCTGGGCGGGTGCCCCAGCCTGTTGCCGTCGCTCGTGACCTGCTCGTCGGCTATGGCGGGGCGCCGGTCTGCGCGCCCGTGCGTTTCACGCTGCACGCCGGGCGGGCGCTGGCGCTCGTCGGCCCCAACGGCTCGGGCAAGTCGACGGTGCTGCGTGCGGTGATCGGGTTGCTGGGGCCGGCCGGCGGCTCGCTGAAGGTGCTGGGCGAGCCCGTGGACGAGCGTTCCGAGCGCTTCCGCGCGGCGGTCTCCAGCGTGCTCGACGACGATGCCTACTTCCCGTCGCTGTCCGTCGCCGAGCACCTGTACCTGGTGGCCCGCGGGCACGGCGTGCTCGATGCGTGGGCCCGCACCGAGGAGCTGCTCGACGAGTTCGGGCTCGCCGACCACGCGAAGGCGCTGCCCACCGCCCTCTCGTCGGGCCAGCGCCGGCGCCTGCTGCTGGCGGCGGGGTTCGCGCGCCCGCGCTCGCTGCTGGTGCTGGACGAACCCGAGCAGCGGCTCGACCGCCGGATGCGCGACGCGCTGACCCGCAGGCTGCTCGACGAGAAGGCCGCCGGCGGCGCGGTGCTGATGGCGACCCACGACGCGGAGCTGGTGCGGGCCGTCGCGGACCGCGCCGTGCACCTGGACGACGAGGCGAACGAGCTCCTGTCGCCGGCCGACGCCGCCGACCGCATCGCACGGTTGCCCGCATGACGACCACCCCCACCCCCCACCACCGAGCCCGGCACTTTCCGCCGAGTCCGGCAGTTCTACCTGCCGGGCTCGGCACGGACTGCCGGGTTCGGCGTGAGGGGTGGGCGCGGTGAGCGAGGTGTCCGAGTTCGCGGTGCTGCCCGGGGACGTCGGCGAGGTTCCCTCCGCGCGGGCGATCCGGCGGTTCACCGTCTCGGCCGGCCGCTCGCGTGCCAGCGCGAGCCTGGCCTCGCTGCTCGGGGACGTGTACTACGCGGTGATCTCGTTCGCGATCGGCATCGCGGCGGCCGTGGGCGCCGCCTCCACCCTGCGCGCCTCGCTGCCTCCGGCGCCGCAGGTCGACTCGCCCGGTGGCCTGGACCTGCCGACGATCGCGGTCGTGGCGCTGGTCGGCGCGGCCGGGGTCCTCGTCTCGCTGGCCGGCCGGCTCGGGCCCGTGGGCGCGGGCGGGGCCGAGGCCGCATGGTGG
>JAEXPS010000171.1 GCA_023438885.1 Actinomycetes bacterium | reverse complement strand
CGGCTTGGATCGCCGTGAGCCGCTCGCCGCCGGCCAGGACGCCCAGCAGCAGGCCGGTCACGGGGTTGAGCAGCCCGACGAGCCCCACCGAGCCCGCCGGCAGCCGCCGCAGTCCCGCGAACCAGGCGACGTAGGCGAGCGCGGTCGCGACGAGCGACACGTACGCGAACCCGGCGACGGCGCGGGAGTCGAGCGCCGGAGGAGCGCCCTCGACGGCGATCGCCGCGACGAGCAGGAGCACGCCGCCGGCGGTCACCTGCCACGCGGTCGAGGCCAGGAGGTCCACCTCGTCCTTCCACCGGGTGGCCAGCACGTAGCCGACCGACGAGGCGACGAGCGCGGTGGCCGACGCCGCGACGCCGAGCGGGTCGACGCCTGCCGGGCTCGCGCCCAGCATCACCCCGACTCCGACGAGGCCGAGCGCGGCCGCAGCCAGCGCGTTGGCTCGCGGGCGCTGGCCCAGCAGCAGCCGCGCCACGCCCATGAGCACGAACGGCCCGGTCGCCATCACGGTCGCGGCCAGCGACGTCGGCAGCCGCTGGGCCGCGACGTAGACCAGCACGAACAACGCCGCGACGTTGAGCAGCCCGAGGAGGGCAGAACGCCACCACCAGGCGCCTCCAGGGGCGCGCCGGACCAGGAGCAGCAGCACCAGCGCGGCGGGCAACGCGCGCAGGGCGGCACCCCAGAGCGGCGCGTCCGCGGGGAGCAGGTGGCGTGTCACCGCGTAGGTGGCGCCCCAGGAGATCGGGGCGATCGCTGTGACCGCCACCCGACGCCGAATGTCTTCCATGGAAGAGACAATACCTTCCACGGAAGATAAAATCCCATCCATGACTCTCGACCACGTAGGGCAGGTGCGCGCCGCCTGGGAGCGGGAGCGGCCCGACCTCGACGTCCGCCCACAGGGGGTCGTCGGCCGGCTGCACCGTCTCGCCGACTTCCTCAGGGAAGAGCTCGTCGCGGTGTACCGGCGTCACGGGCTCTCGGAGGGGGACTTCGACGTGCTCGCCACGCTGCGCCGCGCCGGTGCCCCGTACGAGCGGAGCGCCGGCGAGCTCGCGGCGCACACCATGGTCACCAGCGGCGGTCTCACCAAGCGGGTGGACGCGCTGGAGGCGAGAGGGCTCGTCGTGCGCCGGGTCGCCGAGAGGGACGGGCGAGGACGCGTCGTCGCGCTGACGCCGCGCGGGCGTGAGGTGATCGACGCCGCGTTCACCGAGCACATCGCCAACGAGCACCGGCTGCTGGCGGCGCTCACGCCGGCCCAGGCCGACCAGCTCGAGGCACTGCTCACCACGTGGCTGGCGGCATTCGAGTCGCCGGGCGGCTCGGGCGGCGCGGTAGGCTGACCCCGGTCGCGACTGGCGCACAAGGGTGGGTCACCACCGGGGAGCGACGCACGGAAGTCTCCGCGGGTCGGACGCCTGGGCCCGGCGGTCGCCACACACGATGGTGTGCGGGTCGACCCGCCCGCACGCCCCGACGTCACACGGGAGCGCCGCCATGACCAACCTCCTCGATCAAGGCCTGTCGCAGGTCGACCCGGACATCGCCGCCGTGCTGGACGGCGAGCTCGCCCGGCAGCAGGGGACGCTCGAGATGATCGCGTCCGAGAACTTCGTGCCGCGCGCGGTGCTCGAGGCCACCGGCTCGGTGCTGACGAACAAGTACGCCGAGGGCTACCCGGGCAAGCGGTACTACGGCGGCTGCGAGCAGGTGGACGTCGCGGAGACCATCGCCATCGACCGCGCCAAGGCGCTGTTCGGCGCCGAGCACGCCAACGTCCAGCCGCACTCCGGCGCCACCGCCAACGCCGCGGTGCTGCACGCGCTGGCCACCGCCGGGGACCGGATCCTTGGCCTCGAGCTCGCCCACGGCGGCCACCTGACGCACGGCATGAAGATCAACTTCTCCGGCCGGCTGTACGACGTCGCGGCCTACGGCGTGGACCCGCAGACCTTCCGGATCGAGCCGGACGCCGTGCGCGCTGCCGCGCTGGCACACCGTCCCGAGGTGATCATCGGTGGCTGGTCCGCGTACCCGCGGCACCTGGACTTCGCGGCGTTCCGCGAGATCGCCGACGAGGTCGGCGCCAAGCTCTGGGTCGACATGGCGCACTTCGCCGGCCTGGTGGCCGCGGGCCTGCACCCGTCGCCGTTGCCGTACTCGGACGTCGTCTCGTCGACGGTGCACAAGACCATCGGCGGCCCCCGCTCCGGCTTCATCCTGTCCACCGAGCAGTGGGCGAAGAAGATCGACTCCGCGGTGTTCCCCGGCCAGCAGGGCGGCCCGCTGATGCACGTCGTCGCCGCCAAGGCGGTCGCCTTCAAGATCGCGGGGTCCGACGAGTTCCGCGACCGTCAGCAGCGCACCCTCCAGGGCGCCAAGCTGATCGCCGAGCGGCTGACCGCTCCGGACGTGAAGGCCGCCGGCGTGGACGTGCTCACCGGCGGCACCGACGTGCACCTGGTGCTCGTCGACCTGCGCAACTCGCCGCTGGACGGCCAGCAGGCCGAGGACCTGCTCCACGACGCCGGCATCACCGTCAACCGCAACGCCGTCCCGTTCGACCCGCGCCCGCCGCGGGTGACCTCCGGCCTGCGGATCGGCACGCCGGCGCTGGCGACCCGCGGCTTCGGCGACGCCGAGTTCACGGAGGTGGCCGACATCATCGCCACCGCGCTGATCGGCGGCGCGTCGGCGGACGTCGAGGCGCTGCGGGCCCGCGTGGCCAAGCTCGCCGACTCGTTCCCCCTGTACTCGGGCCTGAAGCAGTACTCGTGACCGCGCAGCTGCTGGACGGCAAGTCCACCGCGGCGGAGATCAAGCTCGAGCTCGCGCAGCGGGTGGCCGCCCTGGCGGCCGCCGGCGTGCGGCCGGGACTCGGCACGCTGCTCGTCGGCGACGACCCGGGCTCGCAGCTCTACGTCGCGGGCAAGCACCGCGACTGCGCGGACGTGGGCATCGCGTCGATCCGGGAGGACCTTCCGGCCACCGCGTCGCAGGGGGACGTGGAGGCGGCGGTACGGCGACTGAACGACGACCCGGCGTGCACCGGGTTCATCGTGCAGCTGCCGCTGCCGAAGGGTCTGGACACCCACCGGGTGCTGGAGCTGATCGACCCGGCGAAGGACGCCGACGGCCTGCACCCGACGAACCTCGGGCGGCTGGTGCTGCGGGTCAACGAGCCACTCGACTCACCGCTGCCGTGCACCCCGCGCGGCATCCTCGAGCTGCTGGGCCGGTACGGGATCTCGCTCGCGGCCGCGAACGTCGTGGTGGTCGGGCGTGGGGTCACCGTGGGGCGGTCGATCGGGCTGCTGCTGACGCGGCGCGCGGTGAACGCCACCGTGACGCTGACGCACACCGGCACGGCCGACCTGGCGGCGCACACCCGCGCCGCCGACGTGGTGATCGCCGCGGCCGGGGTGCCGTCGATCGTCACGGCGGACATGGTGCGCCCGGGTGCCGTGGTGGTGGACGTCGGGGTGTCGCGCGTGGTGGACCCGCGGACGGGGGCGTCCCGCGTGGCCGGGGACGTCGACCCGGCAGTGCGCGAGGTGGCGGCGTGGGTGTCGCCGAACCCGGGCGGGGTCGGGCCGATGACGAGGGCGATGCTCCTGGCCAACGTGGTGGAGGCGGCCGAGCGCGCAGGGGGCTGACCTCGTTCGTCGGGCGGCGAGCGGGGAGCCAGGGTGATCATGGACGGGACCTACCGTCCAGCCATGGAGGCTCCGCCATGGTCACCGTGCGCTCCCACCTCTGGTTCCACGACAACGGCTACGAGGCCGCGCAGTTCTACGCGGCCAACGTCCCCGGCACGGAGATCACCCGCGTGGTCCACGCCGGCCCGGGGGTGCCGGACGTGCCGGAGGGCGCGCCGTTCGTCGTCGACCTGCTGCTGGCCGGGGTGCCGTTCACGTTCCTGACGGCCGGGCCGGCGCTGACGCTCGACGACGCCTTCTCGATCTACCTCTCCGTCGACGGGCAGGAGGAGGTGGACCGCTACTGGAACCTGCTGACGGCCGACGGCGGGCAGCCGGGGCAGTGCGGTTGGCTCGTCGACAGGTTCGGGGTGTCGTGGCAGGTGGTGCCGGTGCAGTTCGAGGAGCTGATGAGCCGGCCGGACCCGGTGGCCGTCGCGCGCGCCACCGAGGCGATGCTCACGATGAACAAGCTCGACATCGCCGCCCTGGAGGCCGCCTACGCCGGATGACTGCGGACGCTACGTCGGCGGCGGACCAGTGTCCGGCAGGATGGGCCGGTGCTGAGGGTCGCCACGGTCAACGTCAACGGCATCCGGGCGGCGTTCCGGCGGGGGATGGGCCAGTGGCTGGCGTCGTCGGCCCCGGACGTCCTCCTGGTCCAGGAGGTCAGGGCGGACGACGAGATCCTCGCCGACCATCTCTCGCGGCACGAGTGGCACCTGGCCCACGAGGGGGCCGTCGCCAAGGGCCGCGCGGGGGTGGCGATCGCCTCACGGCTGCCGATGTCGGCGATCCGGATCGGCATCGGCACGGGTCTGGCCACCGACTCGGGCCGCTGGGTCGAGGCCGACCTCGAGCTGCCTGGCGGCCGGACGCTGACGGTGGCCTCGGTGTACGTGCACACCGGGACGGCGGACTCCCCGCTCCAGGACGAGAAGTACGCGTTCCTCGACGCGGTGACCGCGCGGTTGGCGGCACTGCGCGGTCCGGGATCCGAAGCAGACCCGAGCACCGGGCCGGCCGGCGCCGGTCCGCTGGCCGTCGTGGCCGGCGACCTGAACGTCGCCCACCGAGAGGTCGACCTGAAGAACTGGAAGGGCAACCTCGGCAAGGCGGGTTTCCTGCCGCAGGAGCGGGCGTACCTCGACCGTTGGTACGACGAGCTGGGCTGGCACGACGTCGGGCGGCGGCTCGGCGGGCAGGGCCCCGGGCCGTACACGTGGTGGTCGTGGCGCGGCAAGGCGTTCGACAACGACGCGGGCTGGCGCATCGACTACCAGATCGCGACGCCGGCCCTCGGCGAGTGCGCGGTGAAGGCGACGGTCGACCGGGCGCCCACCTACGCCGCCCGTTTCAGCGACCACGCGCCGGTCGTCGTCGACTACGCCCTCTGAGGTGAGCACCGCGCCCTTCGACCGTCACAGACCGGTGCGCAGGGCGTCGACCGGCTCGACCGCGGCCGCCTTGAGGGCCGGGTAGAGGCCGGCGAGCAGGCCGATCACGCCGCCGGCGGCGGCGGCAGCGGCGACGACCCGCAGGTCGAGGATCGGGGTCCACTCCTGGGTGGCCGACACGACGACGACGACCGCCACGCCCAGCGCGGCGCCGACGAGACCGCCGAGCAACCCGATCACCACTGACTCCAGCATGAACTGCGCCCCGATCACGCGGCGGGTGGCCCCGAGGGCCCGACGAAGGCCGATCTCCCCCGTGCGCTCCATGACGGACAGCAGCGTGACGTTGGCGATGCCGACGCCGCCGATGAGCAGCGCCACCGCGCCGAGCGCGAGGAAGATCGTGTCCACGTCGGCCGCCACCGAGTCGCGCAGCCCCGAGGTCGACGGCGGGACTGCGACGTCGATGGTGTCCGGCGCGGTCGGCGCGAGGGCCATCGGCAGCTGCGGGCCCACCACGGGCCCGGCTGCCAGCGCGAGCCGCATGTGCAGCTCGTCGGGCGAGGCGAGGCCGAAATCCTTGCGGGCGGTGCCCTCGGGCAGGATCACGGCCGTCAGCAGGTCCGTGCGGCGGCGCACGTCGTCGACGATGCCGATCACTTGGTACGCCGTCTCGCCGATGAAGATCGACGGCTGCCGGTCCACGCGCGAGACGCCGAGCCTCCGGGCGGCGTCGGCGCCGAGCACCGCGACGCGGTCGGCGCGCTCGTCGTGGCCGGAGTCGAAGTACCGGCCCGTGACGACCCTGCCGCCCACTGCGTCGAGGGCACCCGGCGATGACGCGAGGACCAGCGGCGACGCCGTTCTGGCCGCCGAGGGGTCGTTGACGGGCACGGCGGTGACGTTGGCGCCGGCCACGTCGACCGCGGAGACGGTGCCGGCCGCCTCGACGCCGGCCAGCCGCAGGGCGCGCGCCTGCGCGTCCCACGGCAGGGTGCCGAGGGCGACCTCGCCGGAGTAGCTGTTCTGCGTCGCCGGCCGCGCCACGGCCTGCGTGGCGGCCACGGCGTCGAACTGCTTGTTGATCTGGCCGGCGGCGGTGGCGGCCAGGCCCACGGTCACCACCACGGAGGCGATGCCGAGCACCGTGCCGAGGATCGTCAGCATCAGCCGCCCGGGCCGCGCGCCGATGCCGGCGGAGGCCTCGGCGAACAGGTCGCGCGCGCCGAACCGGGCGCTGCGGGCGCTCATCGGTGCTCCCGCAGCACGCCGTCGACGATGTGGACCTCGCGCTGCGCCCGCGCGGACACCTCGGGGTTGTGGGTGATGATCACGAGTGTCTGACCATCGGCGTGGAGCTCGTCGAACAGGTCGAGCACCGATGCGGAGTTCTCGGTGTCGAGGTTGCCCGTGGGCTCGTCGGCCAGCAGGATGCGCGGCGACGTCACGACGGCCCGGGCGACGGCGACCCGCTGCCGCTCACCCCCGGAGAGCAGCGTGGGCAGGAATCCGACTCGGTGGGCCAGCCCGACTCGCTCCAGCGCCGCCTGCGCCCGGGAGCGCCGCTCCGCGCGCGGCACCCCCGCGTAGAGCGTCGCCAGCATCACGTTGTCCAGCACGGACCGGTGGGGCAGCAGGTGGAACGCCTGGAACACGAACCCGATGTGCCCGGCGCGCATCCTCGCCCGCTCGCGCTCGGGGGCCGCAGCCGTCGGGATGCCGTCCAGCAGGTACTCGCCGGAGGTGGGCCGGTCCAGCAGGCCCAGCAGATGCAGCAGCGTCGACTTGCCGGAGCCCGAGGGTCCGACGATGCACAGGTAGTCGCCGGAGCTCACGGCCAGCGATGTGGGTCGCAGGGCGTGGACGGGCGGGTCGCCCGGATAGTCGCGGGCCGCCTCGCGCAGCTCGACGACCGGCGCGCGCGGATCGGCCGGTACCGGGGGTGGGAAGAGCTCCGCCAGCGTCACGGCGTCGCCGTCGGCGCCGGCTCGTCGCCGCCCGGGGCAGCGGGCTCCTCGGCCGCGGCGACGCCGACCGCGACCAGGTCGCCCTCCTCCAGGGGTTCGGCCGACGAGGTGATCTCCGCGTACCCCTCGGCCGCGAGCCCGGTGGTCACGGTGACGAGCCGGCTGGTGCCGCCCTCGACCACCTCGACCCGCGACTCCCCGCCGGGGCCGGCGGTCAGGGCTGCGAGCGGCACCACGAGCACCTCGCCCTGCGTCGACGAGACCGGGACGCGGATCCGCACGTTGCGGCCCTGGATCTGCCAGAGCTGTTCCTGGTCGAGCGGCGGCAGGGAGAACACGACGCGCCAGCGATCGGAGGTCCCGGCGTCCGACGAGCCCTCCGCGCCGGGTGTCGCGGAGGCTGCCGCCGTCACGGGGTCGGTGACGGAGGCCACGGTGACGGTGACCTCGGTCCCGTCGAGGTCGATGGTGCCGGTGGAGCCGACGGCCAGCAGCTCGGCGTCGGCCTCGCTCGCGCTGGTGACCACCTGGATCGTGGCACCCGACACGGTCATCACGTCGCCGGACACCGTCGATCCGCGCTGCACCGCCACCATGTCCACCCGCCGGGGGAGCGAGGGGAGGTAGACCACCTCGGAGGCGGGCAGGGGCGTGATCGTCTGCTCCTGCGCCTCGGCCAGGGCGCGCTGGGCGTCGGTGAGCGCCTGCTGGGCTGCGCCGAGCTCGGCGCGCTGCGCGGAGGTGTCGGGCCTGACGTCCAGCTGCGCGCGGCGGGCCACCGCCGAGTCGTGGGCCGCCTTCGCCTCGACGACGGTCGAGGGCGGGCACTGGACCGGGTCGGCGGCGTTGCAGGCCACGGCCTCGTCGTACCGCGCCTTGGTGGTCGCGACCTCGCCGTCCGCGGCGACCTTGTCGGCGGGCGTGGCCGGGCCGGCCTGTGCCTGCGCCAGCGCGGACTGCGCCCCGGTGACGCCACGCTGGGCATTGGTGACGCCGTCCCGTGCGGCGTCGACCGCGGCGAGCGTCTCGGCTCCCGCGGTCGGTGCGTCGTAGCCGACGCGCTGGTAGAGGGCGCGGACCCCCGCTGCTGCCGCGGCGTCGTACTCGTCGTTGGCCGGGTCGCCGCCGTCGATGCCGAGCGCCCGCAGCGCCGTCTTCAGCTGTGCCACGTCCGGCCCGGACACCCCGGCGCGCAGCGAGCGGTAGGTCGGCAGCTCGCCGGGCAGCAGGATCACCGGCCGGCCGGTGATCTCCAGGGCCACCGAGCCGGCGTCCAGCGTGTCGCCGACGGCCGGCACGTGACCGGTGACGACGGCCGGACCGCCGAGGTCCGAGGTCTCGACCCGCACGCCCGCGGGGTCGTCGTACCCGACGTCGCCGCGCAGGGTGACGGTGTTGCCGATCTCCCGGCGCTCCACCGGCACCGAGATGGGGCCTGCGGTGGGTGGCGCAGCGTCGGCCGCCGCCTTGCCGGGGGAGACGATCAGGCTGGAGAGCAGGAACCCGCCGGCCAGGCAGACGACGGCGACGACCGCCATGACGATGACCGTGCGGCGTCCCGCGGGTGCGTGCGAGCTCATCGATCCCCTCATCTCGGCGGGTCAGCCGTCCTGGCCGTACTTGGCGGCCCAGGCGTCGAGCTCGGCGCGGTGCGCGTCGACGATCCGCTGCTCCATCTCGAAGTAGATCGCCTGCTGGCGCTCGGTGTACTTCACCTCGATCTGGCAGGTGCGGTCGGCAACCGCGGTCGCGATCTCCGTGGTGCGCAGCTCGGCCATCGCGGCCTCGTCGGGCTCGTTCGCGCCGTCAGCGCTCGCCTGCTCCCAGAGCTCGTTCATCGCGTCGTAGATCGACTGCTGCGCCTCGCTCGGCGTCGCGAAGGTGTAGCCCGCCTCGCTCATGCAGGCGGCCCACTCGGAGTCGATGTCGGCCAGCCGCGGGTCGTCAGCCACGCCCTCGTAGAGGTGGTTCAGCTCCTCCATGATCACCTTGAAGGACTCGTCCTCCATCGCCTGGTTGGCCACGGACGACTCGTGCTGGCCCTTGCCCTGGCAACCGGCCGTGGTCCAGTCCCACTCGACGGCCTCGGCAGTGGCGTCGTCAGAGGGTGCCTCCTGCGGCGGGCCGTAGAGCGCCTCGTAGTACGCGTCGCGCTCGGACTCCGACATCGCCTCGACGTAGTCCTGGTTCGGGTCGACGTACTCCTCGCCGGAGCTGTAGCCCGGCATGTCCTCGTAGGTGGTGGCGCCGTAGCCGAACTGCTCCGCGAACTCGACGCTGTCCCAGGCAGGCCCGTCGTCGCCGCCGACCTGGACCACCATCCCGTTGTTCTCCACGGGGATGTACTCGAACCCCTCTTCGGCCATGCACGCCGCGACGATCTCCTCCGCGCGTCGCTGCTGGTCGTCGAAGGACTCCTGGTCCTGCTCGCCGAGCACCTTCTGGTAGTACTCGCCGAGCGGGCCGAGAGTGGCGTCGGCCTCACCTGGTCCGCCCGTCCCGTCGGGACCGCTCCCACCGCCGGAACATCCGGACAGGAGCACGACGAGCGCTCCGGCAACCGCCGCGGACATGGTGCGTGTGTTCATGGTGTCCCCCCGTGCTTGCGTGACCACGCCCACGTGGTCACGGACTCCTGCACTGCCTCGCTGCTCACCGATCGGGCGAGCGCCACCACGCCGCCCGTGGCCAGTTCCGCCGCGGTGCGTCGCGACGACCGTAGCGGTAACTGCACGCGGCGAGGTCCACCTCGAGACTGATGCCGCCTCATTGCTCCGCCATCGCGGCGAGCCAGTCGTCGAGCTCGGCTCGGTGCTCGTCGATCCACGCCTGCTGCACCTGGTCGCGGATCACGCGGAAGCGCGCCTCGTAGTCGGTCTCGGCCTTGCAGTCCCACGAGGCGACGGCGACGGCGATCTCACGCTCGGCGAGCCCGGCCACGTCGTCGTTCTCGAGGGAGTGGTCGTCGAGCATCGCCGTGTACTCATCGGAGAAGGCGGAGTAGGCGGCCTCAGGAGACTCGTGCTCGAAGCCGGCGGCGCTCAGGCAGGCAGACCACTCGTGGTCGAGCTCGTCGAACGCGCCGTCCTGCGTCATCGACGCAAGGAAGTCGTTGGCCGCGTCCGCAATCGGGTAGCCGCCGTCGGACACCAGGTCTCTGCAGCCCCCCGAACGGGTCACGGACTCGCTTCCCTGGGCGTCGACTTCGCGCTTCGTCACGGGCCCCGACAGCGCCGTGTCCCAGGCGTCGCGCTCGGCCTCCGACATGGCCTGGCGTGCGATCCAGTTGGCACCGACGGTCCCGGCGGCCACGGCGACCTCGCCGACCTCGGCCGGCTGGTGGGCGATGCCGAACCCGTACTGCAGGGCGTACTCGCGGCTTGCCCTGTCGAGCCCTTCGGTCGTGATCTTGACATCATCGACCGCTGGAACCTCCGGGACGTAGTCGAAGCCCTCGGCGTTCATGCAGGCGGCGATGAGGTTCTCTCGCTTCGCCAGGTGGGCGATCCGCTGGGTCGCCACGTCCGGCGCCGTGACGTCGACGCTGCCGCCCCCGGCCGAGCCCAGCAGCTGCTCGAGCGGGCCGAGATCGCCGGCCGTGCCGCTCGGGGTGGGCTCAGCACCTCCCGCTGTGCAAGCGGCGAGCACGACGAAGCCCACGGCTGCCGCCGCGGCAACGACGGCGCGTGGGCGCGCGCTCCTCATTGCTCGGCCATCGCGGCGAGCCACTCGTCGAGCTCGGCTCGGTGCTCGTCGATCCACGCCTGCTGCACCTGGTCGCGGATCACGCGGAAGCGCGCCTCGTAGTCGGTCTCGGCCTTGCAGTCCCACGAGGCGACGGCGACGTCAATCTCACGCTCGGCGAGCCCGGCCACGTCGTCGTTCTCGAGGGAGTGGTCGTCGAGCATCGCGACAAACTCGTCGGAGAAGGCGTTGCTGGCGGCAGTGGGCGACTCGTGCTCGAAGCCCGATTCGTGCATGCAGGCTGACCACTCGTTGTCGAGCTCGTCGAACGCGCCGTCCTCGCTGAACCTGCCCAGGAACTCTCCTGCCTCGTCCGCTACCGCGAAGCCGCCGTCGGACGTCTGGTCCATGCAACCGCCCTCGCGGCTGGTGGACTCCCCGAAGGCGTCGACCTGGCGATCGGTGACGTCCCCGTACAGCGCCGTCGTCCAGGCCTCGCGCTCGGCCTCCGACATGGCCTCGGTCCGTGTCCAGTTCGGGTCCACGCCCTGCCACGAGATCTGACCCACCTCGGTCTCGGGCTGGCGCACGATGCCGAAGCCGTACTGCACGGCGAACTCACGGCTCGCTCGGTCGATCCCCTCCGTCGTGATCACCAGATCCGCAGCTGCCGGCACGTTGGGCAGGTACTCGAAACCCTGCTCGTTCATGCAGGCGGCGATGAGGTTCTCGCGCTTCGTGATGTCGGCGATGGTCCGCGCGGCGGCGTCCGGCAGGCTGGCGTCCACCCCACCCCATGCCGACGTCATCAGCTGGTCGAGGGGCCCCAACGCCCCCGCGGTCGCGCTACCGCCCGGGGCGCCCCCCTCCGCGGTGCAGCCGGCCACCAGCACTCCGATCGCCGCAGCCAGCGCCGCCCCCCGCCTCATACCGGGGAACCTAGCCGGGCTGCTCCCGGCAAAGAACGGACCTCCGGACGACAACGATTCGGCCTCCCCGGACGTCAGTAGCGGATGGCGTCGATCACCTTCGCGCGCACAGCCTTCTCCGCGGGCAGCACGCCGGCCAGCGCCCCGACCCCGATCGCGGCGGCCATCCCGATCGCTGCGGCCGAGAGGGGGAATGGCGGCGCGTCCTGCAGGCCGGTGGTACCGAACACGGTGTCCAGCGGGATCACCTTGACCACCGCGACCGACAGCACCACGCCGATGAGCCCCGCGATCGCCGTGGCGACGACGGACTCCATGACGACGCCGAAGAACACCCGCCCGCTGGTGGCGCCGAACGAGCGGCGGATGCCGATCTCGCGGATGCGGTAGCGCACGGTCACCAGGGAGATGTTCACCAGACCCAGTCCGCCCAGGAGCATCGAGAACGTGCCGACGCCGAAGCCAATCCACGACGCGGCCGTGTCGAAGTCGGTAGTTCCCCAGGCGCGGGTGTCCTGGACGTCCACCTGATATCCGGGCACGGACGCGCTCAGATCGCGCCGGATCACCGGGGCGAGGGCGTCCACCTGGTCCTCGGGTACCCACAGTGCGTAGGACGGTGTCTGGCTCAGGCTGACCGCGACCGGCCCCGCGTACTCGACGCCCGGCTGACCCTGGCTCGGCGCGCCGTTGGCGATCCAGCGGGTCCAGTGGTCGTACAGGACGTAGGCCATCGGGCCTTCGTCTTTCCATTGGTTGGGTACCACGCCGATCACCGTGGCCGTCACCCGGTCGGTGGTGCCGATGAGCGCCGTCGGGTGGTCGTCGAGCGAGCGCGCACCCAGGTCGGCGAGCATGCGTTCGTTCACGACGAGCAGCGGGGCGTATGCCTCGGTGTCAGCGTCGACGAACCACCGTCCCTCGATGGTCTGCGTGCGGTAGATGACGCCGAAGTCCGGGTCGACGACCCGTGCCTGCGCGGCCGTCTGACCGGCGGTGAGCGTGACGCCGACCTGGGCCCACAGGTCGCGGGTGGCGAACGAGATCCCGTACCTCTCGATCGTCCGCTGCACCTCGGCGTCGACCAGTGCGGCATCACCGAGCTCGGTGCCGACCGGCCAGGCGCTGATCATCAGCGTGGCGTCACGGCCGCTGGAGCGGTCGACCTGCTCGTCGATGCCCTGGCGGAACATGTCGATGAGGGCGGTTGCCGTGGTGATCGCCGTGACCGCGACCGCGACCCCGATCAGCGCGAGCAGCACTCGCACCTTGTGGATGCGCAGCTCGTCCCAGGCTTCGACGATCGCGCCGACGAGGCCAGTCACTGGTCTGCCGCCGGATCCGAGGGGACGCCGCTCGCGCAGGCGTCGGCGACGAGCGCGCGGTCGCTGCTTTCCGGCGGCACGTTGGCAGCCAGGCCGACGGGTACGTCGCCCATCCAGTCCACCTGGCCGCCACCGGGCGTCAGGTGGATCGGCACCAGGACGCCGTCGGCGAGCCGGTAGTGGCGCTGGGCGCGTGCGGCCACGGCGAGGTCGTGGGTGATGGTGACGAGCGCGGCTCCGGTCTCGGCGGCGACCTCGTCGAGCAGGTCCATCACCGCGGCGCCGGTCTCGACGTCGAGGGCGCCGGTGGGTTCGTCGGCCAGGATCACCCGCGGGCCGCGCACCAGGGCCCGGGCGATGGCGATGCGCTGCTGTTCGCCGCCGGAGAGTCGCTCCGGCATCGTGTCGAGGCGGTCGCCCAGGCCGACGCGGTCCAGCATGTCCGCAGCGACGCGGTTGCGCCGCCAGAACTGCCGGCCACGGGCGTAGAGCAGGGGAGCGGCGACGTTCTCCAGGGCGGTGCGGCCGGGCAGCAGGTTGAACTGCTGGAAGACGAACCCGAAGTCCTCCCCGCGGCGTCGGGTGCGGGCGCGGCGCGACAGCCGCCCCACCGGGACTCCTTCGAGCAGATACTCGCCGGTGGTCGGGGCATCGAGGAGTCCGAGGATGTACAGGAGCGTCGACTTGCCGGTGCCGGATCGCCCGACGATCGACACGTGCTCGCCGGAGGCGACCGTCAGGTCGACTCCCTTGAGGATGTCCAGGATGCGTTCGTCGGGCAGGACCACGCTGCGGTAGACGCCGGCGAGCTCGATCATGCTCATCCGCCGCACACCGCCGGATCCCACTGCGCGGGGTCGCTGCAGTCGACATCGCTCGCGCTGCCGGGCAGAGGGATGAACCGGAGCACCTTGTCGCCGAGCTTCAGGCCGGCGACGATCTGCACGTTCGCGCCGTCGGTGAGCCCGAGGGTGACGGGGGTCAGCTTCGGCTCGGCCCCGGCGCTTGCCACCACCCACACGTTGCCGTTCTGGACCGAGCCCTGGACGGCGGTGACCGGGACGACGAGAGCGTCCTTCGCCGTGCCGTTGACGATCTCGATGTCCGCACCGAGCCCGGCGAAGGCCGTCACTCCGGGCGGGATCGCGCAGGTGATGGCGCCCGATGCGGGAGGCTGGCCATCCTGGGCCGGCTCGCCGGCGGCGGCACCGATCCTCAGGCCGGTGCAGGCGAAGGGTGCGGGGCCGCCCTTCAGCGTGACGGTGCCCTCGGCCGGGGCGCCGATCAGCCGATACTGCTGGTCCGCGGTGAGGGTGCCGGTGACCGAGAGCGTGCCGGGGGCGACGGTGGCGACCTGGTCGCCGACCGAGACCAGCTGATCCTTCAGCGTCGGCAGGGTCAGCGTGCCGGCGGTCGGAGCGGTGACGGTCGCCAGTGTCACCTTGGGCTTGCGTTCCGTGACGGTCTCGACGCCGGTCGCCGGGTCGGTCTTAACGATGGGGTCCTGCGGTGTCTCGAGGCGGATCTCGAGCACGGGCGCTCCGGCCTCGACGGCCTGACCGTCGGTGGCGAGCAGCCTCGAGACTGTCCCGGCCAGGGTGGCGCGCACCGGCACGGAGGGGTCTGTCACCACCGAGCCGGCCACCGTGACGGAGTTGATGATGGTGCCGGTCGCGACCTCCACGGCTGGATCCGCCACCTGGCCGGTCGGGACGAGGGCGTCGTCGGCCCGGCCGATCGCGGTGCCCGCGAACGCGATCTTGACCAGGGCGGCGGCGATCACCGCCCAGATGACGATGCGGACGATCGGGAAGATGTACCGGCGTGTGACGCCCACGATGGCCCCCTTGCTGATGGCTGCGGGTGCGCGCGGCGCGCACCACATCCGCATCGGCGTTGCGAACGCTACTGCGTGCTGCGTGGTACCGGGGCGGCTCGGCGGCGTGTCGAGCGCCAGGTTTCGCGCTCGGTGGAGGGAGTGGGTGCTGGGCAGCGGTGGGTGCGCTACGCAGAGGTGGTGCTACGCAGCGGGTAGGCGCACGGGGCGCATCGGGCGACGCGCTACGCCGCCGCGGCCGAAGGCAGGGCCAGCAGGAACGCCGGCTCGCGCAGCCCGGCGGCCGCGAACGCCGCCGCCACCGCCTGCGCGACATGCGCCTCGGTCCCGGCGGGCACCAGTGCGATCGCCGACCCGCCGAACCCACCCCCGGTCATCCGCGCGCCGAGCGCTCCGGCGCCCAGTGCGGTGCTCACGGCGAGATCCAGCTCGCGGCAGGAGACCTCGTAGTCGTCGCGCAGCGATGCGTGCGAGGCATCCATCGAGGGCCCCACGTCCGCGACGTACCCCGAGCGCAGCAGCGACACGAACTCGCGCACCCGCGCGATCTCGCTCACCACGTGCCGCACCCGGCGCACCACGACGTCTCCCTCGGGCGTCCCGTCGTCGAGCGCCTCCAGCGCGCGGTCCCAGGCCCCGGGCTCGTCGGCGATCTCGCGGAGCGTCGCCACCCCGAGCCGCGCCGCCGCGGCCTCGCAGGCGGCCCGACGAGCCGCGTACTGCCCGTCGACCAGCGCGTGCTCCGCCCGCGTGTCGACCACGAGCAGCCCGAGCCCGGCCGCCGCCAGGTCGAACGGCTCCTGCTCCACCGAGCCGTCGAGGCAGTCCAGCAGCAGCGCGTGCCCCGCTCGGGCTCGCAGCGACGCCGCCTGGTCCATGCCGCCGGTCGGCGCGCCGGCGATCTCGTTCTCCGCGCGCACGCAGGCGGCGGCCAGGCGCGCGCGCCCGGCGTCGTCGGCTGCCAGCCCCAGCCCGAAGACCGCGTCCAGCGCCACCGCGAACGCGGACTCCAGCGCGGCCGACGAGGACAGACCCGCGCCGTACGGCACGCAGGAGTCCACCGCGGCGTCGAAGCCGCGTACGACGAACCCGGCCTCCCGCAGCGCCCACGCCACCCCGGCGACGTACGAGGCCCACCCCAACACGGCACCGGGCGCCACCGATCCCAGCGAGACCGAAACCACCGACGACGCCTCCTGCGCCGACACCAGCCGGATCTCGTCGTCGTCCCGTGCACGCAGCGCGACGAACGTGCGGTGGGGCAGCGCGATCGGCAGGCAGAGCCCGCCGTTGTAGTCGGTGTGCTCGCCGATGAGATTGACCCGGCCGGGGGCCGACCACACGCCGTCGGAGGAGTCCCCGAAGGCATCGGCGAAGAGCGCGCGCACGCGCGCGGCGCCTTCGTCGTGCGACCAGGCCGGCTGCAGCGTCGCAGCGCTCACGGTGCTCCCTTGGCAGAAGGTCAGTGGGCGACGGGCGTGACGGGCAGCGGCTGCCCGGCCAGGCCCCGGGGCTTGGCGACGAGAGCGGCCGCGACCGAGCGCAGCGCCTGGGCCGCCGGCGAG